>JBQCIS010000297.1:0-12481 GCA_051953515.1 Mucilaginibacter sp. | reverse complement strand
CTACACGACGCTCTTCCGATCTAATGATAGAAGCCATAATTTCGGGGATCGGGTTTGGATTTGTGCTCACGTTTTTAACCGGCCCGGTTTTCTTCGCACTCATTAAAACCAGTATTGAAAAAGGTTTTCATGCGGGCGTTGCACTGGCACTGGGTGTGGTGTGCAGCGATATGGTTTTTGTGGGCGCCATCCTGTTTGGTTCGCAATACATTGATGTTACTCCGCAAACAAAAATTTATGCAGGAATTGTTGGCAGCATTATCCTTGCCACTATCGGCGTATACTATATATTTAAAAAAGCCAAGGTTGATTTTAAAAACACCGTACCAACAAAGATGCAGTTTCACCACAGGGCAGGTTATTTTGTAAAGGGCTTTCTGATGTGCATCTTCAACCCTACCATACTTTTTCACTGGACTGTCGTTATCGGTGCAGCCAGTACCGTTTACCATGAGGGAGTTCATAACCGGGCCTTAAAAATCGGTGTGATGTTTTTAACCATACTGATTGTGCAGTTTGGCATGGATACCATTAAAGCCTTCTATGCCGATAAATTAAGGGCACGAATCTCAGTAAAATTCATTCACCGTTTGAATGAAGTGGCAGGTGTGGCGCTCATTATAGCAGCGCTGATCATATTCGATAAACTGGTTACGCATTTTGTATTTTCCGCGCCTGGAGCGTGATTGAATTAGTGAATTATTGAATTAGTGAATCGGCAAATTGCCATTATTCACTAATTCGCTCAATCACTTATTTACTCATTATATCACTCACATTAATTCTTTCATCAATTTATCAAAAGCTTCTCTAAGTTCTGCAAGCTCCTGCTCCAGTTTGGTTACGCGAGCTTCAAGGCCGCCGGATGATTTTACGCTCATTTCTTCGTCATCGTCTTCCGTAATTTCAGGTGTGCCTGATAACAGGTGTGCGTAACGTGCTTCCTTCTGCCCGGCCTTACGGGGTAATTGCACTACATAAGGCGGCTCAGATGTACTTAATCGCTCCAGGGTTTCCTGCACTTCTTCTATCGATTCAAACTCATGCATCCTGCCCGAATTGGTATTCAGCTCACCGGGAGTTTGCGGGCCGCGCAGCATCAGCAAACATATAATGGCAACCTCCGCCGGGATAACCGGGAACACAATAGCAAAATTATGCTTAAACTTCACCACCCTGTCAGAGCCACCGGTAGCAGTTGATACCAATCCGCGCTTTTTCAATGTATTCAGGGTTTGTGCAACGGTCGGTTCGTCATATTGTACCACCGGTTTGCGACTTGTTTTTTGGTTACAAGCCGCAATCAGGCTATTTATGGTCATGGGATAATAATCAGGCGTGGTTTTGGCCTTTTCCATCAATACGCCCAATACGCGCACTTCCTCGGCATCCAATAAAGGTAAAGTTGTTGGTGAATCCATGCGTCAAATATAAACATCCGTTTAAAAATTAAAATGTTAATATAATTAGCAAAATTCAGGGTAAATTGCACCTGGAATGTCGCTGTTCATCACATCATTAAATTCGGGGAGTAACGGAAATTGCTATTACGTTGGTAATGAGCACGAAGCGGTGCTGATAGATGCCGGAATTTCCTGCCGCGAAACCGAAAAGCGTATGAAACGCCTTGGTCTTTCTATGAACAAGGTGAAAGCGATATTCATTTCGCACGAGCATTCCGACCATATTAGCGGCATACCGGTTCTGGCAAAAAAATACGGCCTGCCGGTTTATATTACACCCGGCACTTTAGTACACCTGCGACTGAATTTCAGCGAATACCGCTTTATTAACTTTATAGCGAATGAGCCGGTTGTTATCGGCGACCTGGCCATTACCGCATTCGCTAAATTTCACGACGCAACCGATCCGCATAGCTTCATCATCACCTGCCGCGATATAACCGTTGGCGTTTTTACAGATATCGGCACTCCTTGTGAGCGCTTGATCGGTCACTTCGGCAAATGCCATGCGGCATTCCTTGAGGCAAATTATGACGATGCCATGCTGGATAACGGCGGATACCCTTTTTACCTGAAGCGGCGCATACGCGGCGGCAACGGGCACTTATCAAACAAGCAGGCGCTGGAGCTTTTCATCAACTATCGCCCGCCATTTATGAGCCACCTGTTACTGGCCCACCTCTCTAAAAACAATAATGACCCTAACATGGTGCACGAGTTATTCACCGCGCACGCTAACGGAGTAGAAGTGATCGTAGCTTCGCGGCATGAAGAAACACCGGTGTATTTTATCGGAAATGAGACTACAGGGATCGGTCGTGCGCCGCAATTGGCGTTTGAGTTGTAATTTTCTTCCGAGTTATAAAAAACAAGGTTATTTTGAATCCTGCATTAGCATAGGGATTGAGCGGTTGGGGCAGGTGAGAAATCTTATGCGCCATGCAATGTCACCAATGTTTATCGCATAAGATTTCTCCTCACCCATGCTCACAATCCCTCGTTGTTCGTCGAAATGACACAGTTTTTTAGTTTGACGGACTGTGAATAACACGAATTACTTCGAGTCCTCCATCTCTTTATAATTCTTTATAGCTGCCACAATTGCGTCCACCATCTCTGCCTGGCCGGTTGCCGAATTTAAATAGTCTTCTTCCACCGGGTTATTAATAAAGCCCGTTTCTATCAGCACGGCCGGCATCGCGCTATGCGCCAATACCAGTACACCCTGCTCCTTTACGCCTATGGAAACGCGGTGATCCACATTTTTAAACTGATCCATCAGCATATCTCCAAACAGGATACTCTGCTTGCGGTATTTTTGCATATATGCGTTCAGGATAATGAGGTTTTCAGGGTCGTTCTCATCATAGCTCTGGTAAGTGGTTTTATAGTTCTTTTCAAGCGAGATAGACGAGTTTTCGCGCAATGCCTCCATCTGTTCACCCTTTCTGTGGAAACCGTAAACCAGCACCATCACCCCTTTTTGCTTATGCGATGAATAGGCAGTACCTTCTGGCGATGAGTTGCAATGGATGGAAATAAACAGGTTGGCATGATGCTCATTAGCAATATTCGACCGTTCATTCAAGGGGATAAATGTATCGTCAGAGCGGGTCATGATCACATGCAGGTTGGGCATGCGGTCTTCCAATGCGGCACGCAATTTACGGGCGACAGACAGTGCAACGCTTTTTTCAGTTGAGTATTTACCGTGTGTGCCGGGGTCTTTTCCGCCGTGTCCGGCATCTATCACTATGGTGCGTATTTTAAAATGAGTGGTCTGAGTGGTATCCGGCGGATCGGTAAAGGATGTTAAAAATGGGAAACAAACAATAAGAGAATAAATAAGCGCTTTATGCGCCGGAGTAGTAATTTTCATCAGAGTGATTTACAGCTATCAGGCTTTTATGTCAGTCAACAATACCGGGGTTATAAAGTTGCTTATTTTTTACTTTCCTTACGTCCGCATTTAGGGCAAACGCCTGTAGCGTACAACGTAAAGCCTTCCGCCTTAAAGCCGTTGGGAAGTTTAAAATGCGGCAGTTCCAGGTCGTCAAGGCAATACACGTTTTTGCAAATGGTACAGTTAAAATGCAGGTGTTCGTCGTGGTGGTGATTTTCCTCGCAGTTAGATGTACACATGGCATAATTAGCCGTGCCATCCAGGTCAAATACTTTATGGATGATGCCCTTTTCTTCAAAAACGTTAAGGATGCGGTAAAGCGTAACACGGTCTACATCGCTCATCAGGCTTTCCAGATCGGGCTGCGAGGTAGCGGTGTTTTTAGCCGACATTACAGATAAAACACGTAAACGCGGACCGGTTTTCTTTAAGTTATGATGATCGAGCAGATGCTCAAAACTTTGATCATTTTGTAACGGGGCCATAAAAATACCTGTTATAACTGGTTCACAAAATCTTAACACAAAGGTATAAATTTTCTTCAGCTTTAATTATATCGGCTTGTGAACATGGCCATCAACCTTGCATTCGCCTGCATACTTATTATTCAGAAAGTGGGCCGCAGCAATGGTAAGCCCGCCAAGCGGAACAATGATTGCTTCCATCCAGCTTATAAATAAATGGCCAACGGCAATAGCGGCAAACCCTGCCAGTAAAAGCGCAATGGGCAGGGGCCTGCGGTGCACTTTAAAATATGCCACCGCTATAGATGAAATACCCAACATCAGTGCCAGGATGATCATCCCCCACTCTACCCACGGATTGGCTAAAAAACCCAGCCCTATTAAAGGCAAGGTAGTAATAAGCACCGGCACAATTGCACAATGTATAGCGCAAATGGTAGATGCTGTCATACCAAATTTATCCAAACGTGAAGAATGCCTTGAACGCCGCATGGGTACAAATGTATACCTTAAAAAGCAACTTCATTGCATTTAATTGTCAAAAAATTAAATTATCAACAAAATCGCATGCAGCGCTAAAAGCGTACTATCTTCGTTGTTCCGATGGCATATAAATTTACCGACGATTATAAACAGCAGGGCGCACGTAAACAACTGGTTGAGATTTTACGCAAAAAAGGTATTGCGGATGAACAGGTATTACAAGCAATAGGCAGTGTAAAACGTCATTTCTTTTTCGACGAAACTTTCTGGAACCAGGCCTATAAGGATATTGCCTTCCCTATTGGCGAAGGGCAAACCATATCGCAGCCTTATACCGTCGCCTACCAAACCGAGCTATTGCACATTAAAAAAGGCGACAAAGTTTTGGAGATCGGTACAGGCTGCGGGTATCAAACCTGTATCCTGTTAAAACTCGGTGCAAAGGTTTACACCATTGAACGTCAGGAAAAACTCTACGAACGCACCAAATACGTATTACCCAACATAGGATATCAAGCAGAATTCTTTTTAGGTGATGGATCGAAAGGTATACCATCCACTGCACCTTACGACAAGATCATTGTAACTGCCGGCGCACCAACCGTGCCAGACGAACTAAAAAAGCAAATGAAAATTGGCGGCATATTGGTAATACCCGTAGGAGACGCCAAAAGCCAGCAAATGGTAACGATACTAAAAACCGGGGAAAACAGTTACGAAGAACACGTGTTAGATACCTTTAGGTTCGTGCCACTGGTTGGGGATAAAGCGTGGTGAGTAAAAGTGGTTGTGATTAGTGGCAGTAGCAGTTAAATATACGCACTGCCGAGTGCAACTGCTACTATTAACTATCTTTTCATCGCCCTGTCCATCTCCACTTTCGTATCCCGCTCTTTTAAAGTCTCTCGTTTATCGAACGTTTTCTTACCCTGTGCCAATGCAATCTCCAACTTGGCAAAACCGCGTTCGCTAATGAATAGCGCCAATGGCACAATGGTCAATCCTTTTTCTTCGCCGCGTGTCTGGAGTTTTTTTAGCTCCTTTTTGTTGAGGAGCAATACCCTGTCGCGTTTGGCCTCATGATTATAGAATGAGCCGAAGGAATATTCGGAAATATGCAGGTTGCGTATATATAATTGCCCATCGATAAATGTGCAGAAGGCATCGTTCAGGTTAGCCTTGCCGTCACGTATGGATTTTATTTCGGTACCCAGCAGTTTAATGCCCGCTGTATATTTATCCAGTATGTGGTACTCGAAATAAGCTTTTTTATTTTTGATGTAGATGTTGTCCTGCGCCATAGCAAATGCAAAGATGCAAAATATTATTTTCTCTGCGCCTTCACCACCAGCACCGGCACATTCACCAGGTGGCGCACGCGGTTAACCGTTGTACCGAAGATCAGGTCTTTCAGTACCTGATGCCCATGTGATCCCATTACCAGAAAGTCTATTTTCTTATTGTTCACAACACCGGCTATCGAATTTGACGGTGCACCGTAACCGATCTCCGCTCCGGCATTGTAGCCCAATTTGCGTATCGCTTCGGCATATTTATTAATGTTTTCTACGTCGCTTTGGGTTTCCATATCCATTACCTCATGACCATAGTAACGTGCGCCGGCTGTTTCCACTACGTGTATCAGCGTGTAGGCGGCATGCTTCCCTCCCTGCATAATGGCATGGCGGATGGCTTCGGTATCATTCTTCGAAAAATCAATAGTTACCCCAATGTGCCTGTATTTTATTGCATCCAGCTCTGTTATGGCTGAAGCGATGCCATGCGGTACATAAATATGATCATCCTTATGCTTATACAACATCGGTCGCAGAAAAACATATACCAATAGCATCGCAATAAAGGCTACCAGCGGTAAAACCAGTGCATACATCCAAACTGCTACTGTTGGCGATTGCCTTTCCCACTCGCCAATCTGCTGCCAGATCAACTGCGCATTTAATACCACTATCAAAACAGCACATGCCCACGACAATATTTTTACTACCGGACCAATGGCAAACTTGCCCATCTTTTTACGGTCCGAAACAAAATGAATCAGCGGAATCACCGCGAACCCTAACTGTAAACTCAGCACCACCTGACTTAAAATGATCAGGTTGCCGAGGCCATTCTCGCCAAAATAAAGAATCGTAAATATGGCAGGTACTATCGCCATCAACCTTGTAAGTAACCGGCGCAGCCAGGGTTCTATGCGCAGGTTAATGTGGCCTTCCATTATGATTTGTCCTGCAAGTGTGCCGGTAATGGTAGAGCTTTGCCCTGAAGCGATAAGCGCTATGGCAAACAACACCGGTGCAAGGCTGCCGAAGATATGATTAAGCAACTTGTAAGCGTCCTGTATCTCGGCAACCTTAAAATAGCCCCGTGTAAAAAAGGCGCTTGCTGCAAGGATGAGTATAGCCGCGTTGACGATGAAAGCCACGTTCAGGGCAATCACCGTATCCCATATATTAAATTTTATAGCAGCCTTTATACCTTTGTCAGAGCGGTTAATCTTACGGGTTTGCACCAGCGATGAATGCAGATAAAGATTATGTGGCATCACCGTAGCACCGATAATGCCAATGGCAATGTATAATGCATCTCCACTCAATTTACCGGGCAAAAAACCTTTAGCTACTTCGCCGAAATCGGGCTTTACGATAAACATCTCTATTAAAAAGGAAATGCCTATTATAAAAATGAGTGATACGATAAATACTTCCAATTTGCGCATGCCCTTGTTCATGAGGAAGAGCATGAGGATAGTATCCGTCAGCGTGAGCGACACGCCCCATATAAGCGGCAGGTGAAAAAGCAGGTTGAGGCCAATTGCCATGCCAATTACCTCGGCCAGGTCGCAGGCAATAACGGCCACTTGCGCCAGTACATACAAACACAGGTTAATATAACGCGGATAACTATGCTTGGATGCCTGCGCAAGGTCCAGCCCACGCACAATACCCAAACGCGCGCTCAGAGATTGCAGCAGCAACGCAATTAGGTTTGATACCAGCAATATACATATCAGCTTATAGCCAAACGCGCTGCCGCCGGCAATATCGGTTGCCCAGTTGCCCGGATCCATATAACCTACACTGATTAGGTAAGCAGGCCCTAAAAAAGCCAGGAATTTGCGCCATCCGGTTTTATTTTCCGTACCGATGGTGCTGTGAACATTTGTTAATGATTCTTCGCTCATACGGTTATTAATAAATTGTTAGCCACTTCGCGACTGATGTGTATCTTATTATTTCCTACTTGCAGAATCATGGAATGATCGTAAGCAATGATCTCCATCACCTTAATTTTTTTTCCGATGATGAGTTGCTGCTTATCCAGGTACTGCAAAAATTCTGATGAATGGTCGCGCACTCCAGAAATTACGCCACCGCCGTTGAGGGCTATGGCTGAGATCGGCTTAAACTCATGTATCTTAAAATTGCCGTCACAGTCGGGTATCGGATCGCCATGCGGGTCGTATTTCGGATAGCCCATAAACTGGTCGAGACGGTCTATCAGTTCCTCCGACGAAATATGCTCCATCTCCTCGGCCATATCATGCACCTGATCCCATTTAAAATTGAGCTTTTCCACCAGAAAATACTCCCATAGCCGGTGTTTACGGATAATCAGCAGCGCGATCTTCTGCCCCGCGCCCGTAAGCGATACTCCCTGGTAAGGGGTATAATTGATCAATTGCTTATCCGCCAGCTTCTTGAGCATGTCTGTAACCGAGGCAGCTTTGGTGCTCAAGGCTGCCGCAATCTGGTTAGTGCTTACATTATCAGCCTGATGCGACAAGTGATAGATTGTTTTCAGATAGTTTTCTTCGGCTAATGTATTCATTTAAACAAATCTAATTATAAATTTAGACAAGTCTAAATTTGTTTTGTAAAAAATTTATTTCGGTTAAAGCTATTTTTAAAAAAATTTTATTTTGTAACAGACGTTCGTTTTATATTTGTATCAATATGGCAACTGAACTTGATAAGATTGATCTGCAGATATTAAGGATACTACAGGAGAACGGAAGGATAACCAATTTACAGCTTTCCAATGAGATAGGGCTTTCACCGGCACCTACCCTTGAGCGCGTACGAAAGCTGGAGGCACATGAGTACATTAAAAGTTATCATGCTTTGGTGGATGAAGAAAAGTTGGGTTTAGGTATAAAAACCTTTATCCAGATATCGCTGGATTTTCACCAGAAAAACACTATCCAAACCTTTATTGATGAAATACAGAAAATAAAGGAGGTGACCGAATGCCACCACGTAACCGGTCAGTGCGATTTCCTGCTGAAAGTGTACGTGCGCGACATCAAATCATACGAGCAACTGATTATGGAAAAGATCAGCCGCATTAGCGTGGTGAAGACTTTCCAGACGATGATGATCATGTCGACCAGTAAGAAAGAGCCGATAGTGCCGCTGGAATACTAAGCCCCCCGGCCCCCTAAAGGGGGAGCAAAAATATATCGCCGCCAACAGTTCCCCCTTTAGGGGGTTAGGGGGCTATCTGCCAATTAATCGGCGTTTTTCCTTCCTTTATTAAATATTCGTTTGCTTTTGAGAAGGGTTTCGATCCCCAGAAGCCGCGCTCCACTGATAAAGGCGACGGGTGTACCGATTTGATGATAAAATGCTTGCTTTGATCAATGAGCGGTATTTTTGACTGTGCGTAGCTTCCCCATAAAATAAATACGATACCTTTTCGCTGTTCGGACAGCTTCCTGATCACCTCGTCGGTAAATGTTTCCCACCCTTTGCGCTGATGCGATGCTGCGGTATGCGCGCGTACGGTGAGTGTAGCATTTAACAATAACACGCCTTGTTTGGCCCAGCCTTCGAGGTTGCCATGCGGTGGCTTCACAAAACCGGGAATATCGGTTGCCAGCTCCTTGTAAATATTAGCAAGCGAACGCGGGATGGCGATACCTTTTTGTACGGAAAATGATAATCCATGCGCCTGGTTTGGGCCATGGTATGGGTCCTGCCCCAATATCACTACTTTCACCTGCTCAAACGGCGTATGCCTGAACGCATTGAATATATCGGCGTTACGTGGGTATATAGTATGGCCCGCTTCCTTCTCCTGTTGCAGGAATTTTTTCAGGTCGGTCATGTAGTTTTTTTCAAATTCTCCGCCTAAAACATTCAGCCACGAAGGCTCCAGATCTATCGCCATAAATATTAATATATATGTTGGTTTGCAGCGCAAATTAACGGATATTTGCATTCTATTTTTAGTGTATATAACATTATGTCGAACATTGTAAGATTAATCATATCCTGTGTATTTTTTGGCGCCGCAGTTGCCCTGTGTGTGTTTGGTTTCTGGGGTTGGGGTATATTGGCGCTGTTTTTAGGCGGCCTTATCCTTCTAACTTATTTCTTCAACGAAAATATGATCCTGGCACAATGGTTCCTGCGAAAAGAACAAGCCGACAAAGCCGAACAATGGCTGCTAAAGATCACCAATTACGAAAAACAGCTGAATAAAAGCCAACATGGTTATTATAACCTGTTGTTGGGCTTGATCGAATCGCGCAAGGCGCCATTGAAGTCTGAAAAATACTTCAAAAAATCACTGCAACTGGGCATGAAAATGTCGCACAACACAGCGCTGGCTAAATTAAGCCTTGCCGGTATATGTATGGCAAAACGCGACAAACGCGAAGCCCAAAGATATTTGCAGGAGGCTACGAAAGACGATAAGAACAAATTGCTTACCGAACAAATAAAAATGATGAAAGCCCAGATGGCGCAGATGGATAAGCAGCAGGTAGTACGAGGCGGTTACAGGCAATTCTAAAAAAAACACTAACGCAGCAAGCCGCATATATGAAAATATAATGCGGCTTTTTTATTATTTCTCGTCAAGCGAGCTATAATATTCAGGCTCTGATGAAGGAGCCGGAATGATGCGGCTTTCAGGTATGAACATGGCATCCTGTGCCGGATCTGCAACTTCAACCATTTTTAGTAAACTCCTGATGATTGACAGGTTAAAACTTTTTCTGTTTAATTTTATCAGGTATTCGTTCTCAGTTATTTCTAATATCGAGTTAGTCATAAAAGCTAATTTGTGTTATCGTAAAAGTAAACAACGAATCCTACAATGAAGTTTTATTTGTTTTAAACTTTCGTTAACAAATTGTTATTCAAAATACCACAATAAAATAATTTTGATAATATTGACAAAATGAAACTCGCCGCGCTTTTATTGATCTGTTGCATTCCGCTTATTGCTTTTGGCCAGGATACTGTCCATTACAAGATTTATAATACGCGTACGCAAAAAACAGCATCTGTTGACGAAATAGTTAATGAATTGGCTAAAGCCGATGTGCTGTTTTTCGGCGAAGAGCATAATGACTCTACAAGTCATCAACTGGAATATTTACTACTGCAAAAGATCGAGGCAAAATATCCTTCTCAAACTGCGCTTTCGATGGAAATGTTCGAAACGGACTGCCAGAATGTATTGGATGAATACCTGAAAGGAGTAATACGCGAGAAGAATTTTGAAACAGATGCGCGTGTATGGCCAAACTACAAAGACTATCGCCCGCTTATTGAATTCTCTAAAGACAACAATATTCCGGTAATTGCTGCCAACGCCCCCGCCCGTTATACCAATATGGTGAACAGACTTGGGCTTGAAAGTTTGGAAAAGTTAAGCGCCATGGGCAAATCCTATCTTCCGCCGCTGCCTATTGATACCGCAACAGGCGCTTATTATGAGAAGTTTAAAAATATTATGGGTGGCCATGCCTCCATGCCAGGTATGCAGCTATACCAGGCGCAGAACCTTTGGGATGCAACGATGGGCTGGTCGATAGCCCGTTTTTTAAAAGATCACCACAGTTACAAAATACTGCAAATTAACGGGAATTTCCACAGTGAAGAAAAGCTGGGCATACCGGCGGAATTACTACATTACGAACATAAAGCACGTATATTGAACATAGCCGTTTATTCTGATGAGAACTTTACGAATCCCGACTGGACCAAATTCAGTAAAATGGGCGATTATATTATTCTAACTGATCCGGCTTTGCCGAGAACTTTTTAGTCCATAATCGACAGGCCATAGCAAAGCTCTTCTACTAACAATCACCATGGTCTATGCACTACCGTTTATCGACTACTTCTTCGCCGCCAACAGATCACGGATCTCTGTAAGCAGGATTTCTTCTTTAGTTTGTGCAGGATCTTCAGCTGCTGCAGCAGGTTCCTCACGTTTCAGTGAATTAATACCTTTTACCAACAGGAACACGATAAAGGCCAGGATAAGAAAGTTAATTACTACCGATACAAAGTTACCCCAGGCAAATACGGGACCCAGTTTTCTGGCATCGACCAATGAAAGGCCATCAGGCACTTTTGATGATAACGGAATGTACAGGTTACTGAAATCCGCCTTGAAGAATATACCTACAATAGGCATGATCAAGTCGTTAACCGCCGAGTCGACGATCGACTTAAAAGCGGCACCAATGATAACGCCGATGGCAAGGTCCATCACATTACCTTTGACCGCAAATTCTTTAAATTCTTTTGCAAATGACATTGTGGTTATGTTTTTTGAAACTAATATATAGATAAAATATTTCCACATCCAAACAAATAGCCCCTTTTTGCATTTTATAGCTATCAGTTTTAACTTACATTAAAATACAGCTTTGCAAATTTTACTGTATTTTTGCTGGTCTTATTTATGCTTAAACAAAATCTTCAACAGAAACTCTTACAAAAACTCTCCCCGCAGCAAATTCAGTTTATAAAACTGCTGCAGGTACCTACAGTCTCGCTGGATACACGTATCAAGGAAGAATTGGAAGAAAATCCGGCGCTCGAAGATATGAGTTTAACCAACCTCAATGAACCCGAGGAGCAATACCCCGACCGCGATCCTGACGACGATAATTATGATAATAACGACGAAGGCGGCGAGATGGATGAATTCAATATCGACGATTATTTACAGGAAGATAATATAAATGATTACGGCTCGCGCTACGACCAGAATGGTGATGACGACGACGACCGTAAAGAGATACCTATTGCTATACAAAGCTCCTGTTTTGAAAGCCTTCAGGCGCAGCTTGACCTGTTGCCATTATCAGATAAGGACGTTATGATCGGTAAGCAGATCATCGG
>JBQCIS010000296.1:0-4593 GCA_051953515.1 Mucilaginibacter sp. | reverse complement strand
ATACCTTTAATTTTAATGTTGGATTCGCAGGTGAAGTGTATTAGCCTGCAAAAGTGACCTCATGAAAAGAAAACTCTGGATAGCTATTATCGCATGCTTTATCGCAATCAAGGCTTTCGGACAGCAAACAGCAAATGCCGATAATGATACATTGGCTTATGCGGGCTTTTACAATATCCGGGGTAATATTGACCGCACTTTTAACTGTATAATCGGTAAAAAGAAAATAACAATAGCCTTCCTGGGGGGTTCGATCACCTATAACCCCGGCTGGCGGCCCATGCTTTGCAATTATTTGTGCAAACGTTTTCCGGATACTAAATTCCGGTTTATTGCAGCGGGCATTCCGTCGCTGGGCAGTTTGCCAGACGCTTTTCGCCTGCAGCGAGATGTGCTGGACTCTGGTAAAGTTGATCTGATGTTTATTGAAGCCGCAGTGAATGACCGTGTAAATAAGACTGATAGCCTTACACAGGTGCGTGATCTGGAGGGAATTGTGAGGCATGCGCGCAAAAGCAACCCCGAGATGGATATGATCCTAATGGAGTTTGCAGACCCTGATAAAAATGCCGACTATGATCGCGGTATCATACCGGCAGAGGTCAAAAACCATGAGCTCGTTGCAGCGCATTATAATTTACCCTCTATTAACCTGGCTAAAGAAGTACATGATAAAATAGCTAATCATGAATTTGAATGGACGAAAGACTTCAAAAGTATTCATCCTGCCATGTTCGGGCAGCAGCTATACGTCCATAATATCGAGAGCCTGCTGGAGTTCTGTTGGAAAGCTTATGAAACAAATCACCAAAACGCTGATAATGCTGCCTTGCCCGCAATGCTGGACAGGTTCAGCTTTACCAACGGCGTTTATGTTGATGTGGATAAAGCGAAATACTTCGCCGGCTGGAAATTAACGCCCGATTGGGTACCTGTCGATAAGGCGCACACAAGAAAAGGTTTTGTGCATATAGCTGTATTAGAGAATACTAAACCTGGTGCTGAATTCACTTTCAACTTCAATGGCAATGCTGTGGGGATTGCCGTTTTGTCCGGGCCCGATGCGGGTATGATCACTTATACTATAGATGATGAGCCTTACCGGCAAATTGATCTGTTTACTGAGTGGAGCCCGGGGCTACATCTGCCCTGGTATTTATTACTGGGCAGCGGATTATCCGATGGGAATCATTTGCTGCATATTAAAGCGTTATCGAAAAAAAATCAGCAAAGCCAGGGTAATGCCTGCCGTATTGTTTATTTTTTGTGTAATAATTAAATTGATCTGATACTCCTATGCGGCGGCCATCTTGCAAAGCCTGATTATTTTTATCTGTAGTCATGCTTTTTTGCTGTATTTATACATATTTAAACCCGAAGTTGCATTCATCAGTTTTGTTATAAATACTAAAAGTGAGCAATGCAGCTTGTTAATACGACTGATTAATATGCCAACAGTGCGAAATATAAAATGGCTCCTTATCACTTATTTACCCATTATATGATGGTAGATAAAAGGGAATTTGTTTTATTAAACCGGTGGCTTGTTTGTGTTTTTGCCCCGCTGCTTTTTTTATCATTTGCGTCGGCAGCTAAAGCGCAAAAAATGATTATTGAAAGTCTTAACGGACCTGTTACGCAAAGCGAAATTAATGCTTTTAAAGTGCATATTCAAAGCGTTGAAGCACCGCCGGGTAATGGTAATGTATGGGTTTTTGGTAATGGCGGCAAAAGCATTGAGGCTTGTGGCTTAATGTATGAAGTTGCTCATGACAGTGCCATTTTAAACAGGATGATCTATTACTGCGATGAAATGCTTTCACGCCGAAATGATCTTTTGCCAACTGTGAAAGATGGTCAGCGTATTTTGTGGACTGGCCATATTGAGCCGGTATGGCCTTCATCACAACCCGCGGCAAATCCAGCGGGCGCAGGCATTGAACAAGGCGATGAAATAGCGCATATGGCTTATTGCGCAAAATTAATCCTCCTTAACCCGTCCTTATGGAATGAGAAGGTTAGTATAGGCGATAAATATGATTTTGGTCCTACCTACAGAGAGCGGGCTTTAAAATACATTAAAGAAGGCGATTATGTGATTGATAACTGGATCATTCCGCATTTTATCCGCACGGGCGAAAACAATCATTATTACTTTCCCGGCGCGCCAAATACCTATAAAGCCAATGACCCTGCACCCTGGAACCAGGCGTGGATGCTAACTAATGCCCTGGTAAGATTAGTAGAATGTCATTTAATTTTAAGAGATAACGATCAGAGGATAGCACACTATGATGAGATTATTCAACCCAATATAAACTGGTTTATGGCCAACTTACGGCATTACAGATCTGCGATAGGCACGCCGTGCTATACCTGGGCCTATGCTTTACCGAAGGGAGTGGAAGATACCAACCATGCTGCTTACGACTGTGAGGGACTTTGGATAGCTTACGATAGCGGCAGATATAAGTTAACACTTAACGACATGGTGGCTTTTGCCAATACTTATCACGACGTAGTGATGGGTACAATAACCAACGGCAGGTTTGCTGGCAGGGTTGATGGTACAACAGGAACAGGCCATGCAGGAGGCGATAATTATGTACGTGACGAATATATCTATCTGACAGATTTCAGGAGGGACATATTTACTGATATTGCCAATGCAGAAATTAACGCCGGTAAAGTTGCCGTATCAATGCCAATTACAGCAAGGTTATTATGGGAAAAGAACCGCCGGTATAAGAATGGAAAATAATGTAAATCAGTAAAGAAAATGATTAAAATAAATTTTGAAGGACTAAAAAAACTCAGACTATTACTGCCGGTTGTATTATGCTGGGGCAATCCTCTTTTTGCAAATAGCATTAAGGTTACCTCCGTAGATGCGCTTCAGAAGGCCATAAATAACGCCAAACCAGGAGACGAATTAATACTAGCCAATGGCATTTATACTACTACCGAAAATATTACTGTCGACAGAAAAGGTACTCCTGACCTTCCGATAACCATTTGTGCGGAAACCATTGGCAAGGTGGAAATCAGCGGAGAAGGGGGCTTTAATTTGGTTAGTCCGGCTGCATATATCATTATTAAAGGTTTTAAGTTTACTCATAAATCCTCAAGGGCAAAAACAGGGAGCGGTACAAGCTTTTGCCGCTGGACACAAAACATTTTTGAAAACACGGGCGATGGGGAAGACCTGACGATTGCCGGTAATGATCATGAAATAGATTATAATACCTTTCAGAATAAAAATGCAATGGGACGTTTTTTGGCTATTAGAGGTACTGGCAGCCAGATTGCGCAACGATTGCTTATTCATCACAACTACTTTAACAATTATATCAGCCAGAATGGTAAGAACGGCGCCGAAACGTTGCAATTTGGGCTAAGCGGATTTAGCTTATCATCAAGCAATAGCATTGTAGAATACAACTTATTTGAACATTGCGCAGGCGAGAATGAGTTGATCTCCGTTAAGGCTTCGGCAGTAACACTAAGGTACAATACCATCCGCGATTGCCCTGCCCAGTTTACACTGCGCCACGGGAATAAAAGCATAGTATATAATAATTATTTTGTGAACACGCCCGGTATAAGGATTTTTGGCGATGATCACCTGATCAGCAGCAATTATTTCGAAAATTGCCGACCGGCCATTACCATTGGTAACGGCGATGGCGAAGTGGCAGACGGCGCAAAGCTTACCTCACACGATCGTCCGGATCGAGTGGTGATTGTTTATAATACGCTCGTAAATAATAAGGAAAACTTTGTTATGACCCCGCGAAAAGATGGTATGGGTGCCACCTATACCACCTTTGCATATAATATTATTGAAGGCGGTGAAACAGCAGCAAAAATAACCGGCCCATACACCAATGCAAAATGGGAGGGAAATATCCTGTTCGATGTAAAAGATGCTGGAAGCATGCCCGCAGGGGGATATATTATGGCCGATCCAAAATTGGTGAAAACCGCCTGGGGTTATTCTGTAGGAAATAATAGCAGTGTTAACAGCGACAGGTTTTATTATCCATCAGTCAGACCTGATTTAGATGGTCAAACAAAACCTGGGTTTAACTATGTGCTGAAACCCGAAAATGTAGGTTATAATGCTATCAGGCAATAATTAATTGCATAAATATTATTTACCGGCAGAAGTATCAAATCTGAATATTTCATCATACAAAATAAATACATCATGAAAAAAACATTTATTAAGCAAACATTATTACTGTTAGCCATAACGTATTCTGGTTTGGCGTTTGGGCAAACGGTTAATAGTGAAGAAATAGTTCGCCGGGTTGCCGATAATATTGTTCAAAACACATCATGTAAGTTTGTAAATAGCAAAACCGGCGAAAAATATGACTCTACCAACGGCCTGCCGCCAAGTGGGGATATTAAGGCCGATAGCAAGTACAATAAATGGGCCTATGTAAATGGTGTTTTAACCATTGGGATGATGCAAACCGCCCAGGTATTGAATGATAAGAAATACTCCGATTATTCGCTGCATAATTTCAATTTTATATTTAGCAATATCCTTTATTTTCAGCAGCTTTATAAAGCGAAAACCCCCAA
>JBQCIS010000295.1:0-4819 GCA_051953515.1 Mucilaginibacter sp. | reverse complement strand
CATGCATTTTGTGCAGCAATGCAAGGGTGGTGGTAGTTACCCTGTCGGTAGCGGTAAAAATGGCGTCGGGTTTGTCGGGTGCCGACAGCAATTCATTTAATGCCTGTTGTACCTCGTTTACATCTTTGCCTCCTTGCGGACAGTATTTAATATAATGCTCTTTCACCGGTATGCCATTCTCTTCAAGCGCCTGCTCATATCCCTTAAGCCGCTCGGCAGTGATAGAAACGTTGTTTGAACTGGTGATATGCGCAATTTGCTTATACCCGGATTTGATGAGATGGATGGTTGCATCATAAGCGCCCCTGAAATTATCCACGATGATCTTATGTGTATCGATCTCATCACTCACCCTGTCGAAAAATACGATAGGCAAGCCCTGGTCATGTAGTTTTTTCAGGTGGCTGATATCCTTTGTTCCCGTTGATAAGGAAATCAATAATCCGTCAATCGCACGGATAGTCAGCAGGTCGGTGTTGGATACTTCCAGATCGTATGACTCATGGGTTTGCGTCATGATAATATTGTAGCCCTTGCTGTATGCTACGGATTCAACCCCATTTATAACCTGCGAAAAGAAATTATTATCAATAGTAGGAATGATAATACCCAGCGCCTTGCTGTTGCCCTGTTTCAGGCTGCGGGCCATCGGGTTGGGCTGATAGTTGTGTTTTTTAGCACATTCCAACACCAGCTTTTTTGTTTTTTCGCTGATCTCGTAGCTGTCTTTTAACGCTTTAGACACAGCTGAAGCTGAAATACCTAACTCCCTCGCAATATCCTTAATAGTAACAGCCCCGAATTTCATTTATGCTAAATTTATGATAAACCGATAATCAACAGACCCATTGGCTAAGTCTGTTTGGTAAACATAGGAAATTTAATAGAAAAATAATATTACCGTGTTGTTTATATAGTCATTACCGACATGGCGGATAGTAATATCCATAGCTTGTGAAGGTGAAAATGGCAAAATATGAAACCATGTCATCTCGAACCTGCATGAGCAAGGGGAATTGCGGCTAAGGGCAGGTGAGAGATCTTATGCGCAATGCATGTTTGCTATCTGTATATCGCAAAAGATCTCTCCTCACCCTTTCTCTCATCCCCCTGCTGTTCGTTCGAGATGACATGTTTTTTATTATATCATGACGCGTTGGATATTTACACCCCACCAAAAATCGAAAACCCGCCATCTACGCAGATCATGGCGCCGGTAACAAATTTCGAGGCATCGCTCAGCAACCAAACCAGTGCACCCTTCAATTCATCAGGATGACCGAAACGTTTAAACGGCGTTTGTTTAATAACCGATTCGGCCCGTGGTGTAAAGCCGCCTTCGGGTTTAGTATGCAAGTTGCGGTTTTGTTCGGTAAGGAAAAATCCGGGCGCCAGCGCATTCATGCGTATAGTGTCGCCATAACGGTTGGCCAGTTCAACGGCATACCATTGGTTATAGCAATCAACCGCCGCTTTGCCCATATTATAGCCTAAAAGTTTGGTAATGGCCCGTTTCGAGTTCATGGAAGATATGTTTACAATACTTCCGCCGCCATTTTGTGCAATTGCCTCGCCGAATACCTGAGTAGGGATAAGGGTACCCCATAAGTTTAAATCCATTACCCGGCGCATGCCGGCAATGTTCATTTTAAAAATATCGTCCTCATTTTGCAGTACGCCTTCGGGCATATTGCCGCCAGCACCATTCACCAGGCCGTCTATCTTGCCAAAAGCGTTCAGTATTTTTGCTTTGGCTGCATGCAGTTCTTCTTCATTCATTACATCGGCAACCAGCGCAATAGCTTTGCCGCCGTTTTTGTTGATCTCTTCGGCACGTTCTTCGGCAATAGCAGCGTTTCTGCCTAATATGCCTACAGTACCACCGGCTTCAACTATACCATCGATAAATGACTTACCTAAGATGCCTGTGCCGCCGGTTACTACGATCACTTTACCGGCTAATGAGAATGGGTTTTCCAATATTATAAGCTTTTGTGTAATTGAATTTTTTGCTTTTACCTTTCGCCTTTCAGCTTTTACCTTAAATCGGTTATTGCTATCGCATCCATATCGGTATAATCCAGGTTTTCGCCTGCCATACCCCATATAAAGCTATAGCTTGCCGTACCGCTGCCTGCATGTATGCTCCATGGCGGCGAAACCACTGCGTCATAATTATCCATAGTAATGTGGCGCGTTTCGTTACCCTCGCCCATGTAGTGGAATATCTTCTGGCCTTCAGGCACATCGAAATAAAAGTAAGCCTCCATACGGCGGTCGTGCACGTGCGCGGGCATGGTGTTCCACACACTGCCGTTATGCAGAATAGTGAGTCCCATTACCAGCTGGCAGCTTCTTACACCTTCCAGATGGATATATTTATTAATGGTACGATGATTAGCCGTGGCGCTTGAACCCAATGTTACCTTCACGGCTTCTTCATTGGTAAGCAGGGTAGTAGGGTATGTAGCGTGGGCCGGGCATGATAATAAATAAAACACCGCCGGTGAGTTTGCATCCTTACTTGCAAAGGTTACCGACCTGGTGCCTTTACCAATATACAGGCAGTCGAGTTTTTTCAGGTCGAAAGATTGCCCATCGGCAGTAACAATTCCGTCGCCGGCCACATTGATAATACCAATTTCGCGCCTTTCCAAAAAATATTCTGCACGCAGGTTCGGATAGTTTGGCAGTTCCAGTTGTTTGTGTACCGGGTTTGCCAGGCCTACAATCATTCTGTCGTAAAGCGTATAAGTGCAGTTCAACTGGTCTGGTTGTACCTGTTTGTCTATCAAAAAGCGCTCGCGGATCTTCGCGGTCTGGTAGTTCTTAAAATCTTCGGGGTGTACGGCGTGAATTGTTTTCATAATTACTTACTGATACAATTTTACAAGGTTTGCGCTACAATCAGAATTTATTATAGTGCTGATTTACTTAAACGTTAAAGTAAAATTTAAGTGATTTATTACCGTTTTAAACGCTTACCGTGTATAATTGATATGATAAACCAATAAATATGAAAATTTCGAATATAGTTAAAACAGCAGGTGTACTGGTAGCATTTGCAGTGATCGGCAATAATGTGTCGGCACAAACCACGTCGGCAAAAAAGGCCGAAAAATGGGTAAAAAGCCGTGAATGGGCAAACGGATTAACCATTAATGTTTATCCTGACGTTAATGCTGAGGAGTTTTATCAGCAGTATAATAAGAACAAAGAAGTTTGGGAAAAAGCATTTGCTTTTCTGGCCGATAGTAAAAAGCTCGATACGCTTAAGCCGGGCATGTACCCCATAGATGGTAAGAATGCCTACGCAAGCATTACCGAAGGCGCTGAAAAGAGCGAAGAAACCGCCAGGTGGGAATCGCACCGTAAATATATCGACCTGCAATATGTAATACGCGGCAAGGAAAGAATAGGTGTTGCAGCATTGGCAACTGCAACCGTTACCAAACCTTATGACGAGGCTAAAGACGGCGCTAACTACACCGCCGAAGGCAAATATTACATTGCTACACCGGCAGAATTTTACCTCTTTTTCCCTTCAGACGTACATCGCCCTAACATAAAGGTTGACGGTTACGACACGGTTAAAAAACTGGTGATTAAAATAAAGTATTCTGAATAATAAACATTTCATAGCGATGGGTTTAAACTCATCGCTATGAAATGTTATAAGCTAAACTTCAATAACCTGCGGCTTGCGGGTTAACAGTTTAATCACTATCCACGCAGTGATATAAGCCAGCGCGCTGAAGATAAACATAATGAGATAAGCAGTTTGCGGATGCGCAAAGTAATGAGTATTTAAAGCACCCGACATTTTTTGTATAATAACGCCGCCCAAACCGCCTGCCATACCGCCAATACCGGTTACCGAACCCACCGCCTTTTTAGGGAACATGTCTGACACGGTTGTAAACAGATTGGCTGACCATGCCTGATGAGCCGCGGCGCCAATGCTGATTACCGCTACGGCGAGCGTTGAGGCGTAATTACCGAAAACATCTTTGTTAGCAAACACCTGGGTTAATAACAATGCAAGGGGGCATAGCGCGATAATGAACATTGACGTCATCCTTGCGCGGTTTACCGGCATACCCCGGTTGATCATGATGCGGGGTAAATTGCCTCCGTAAGTGCTGCCAATAATTGAAACGGCATACACAATAAACGTAGGAAGCATTACCTGTGATACGGACATGCCGAACTGTTTTTTCAAATAATCGGGCAGCCAGAATAACAGGAACCACCAAACACCATCGGTAAGGAACTTACCCCAGAAGAAAGCCCATGTTTGTGAATATTTAAAAAGTTTGCCCCATGATATCTTTTCGCGTACCGCCACATCTTCTGATGGCGAAACATGTGCGGCCAGGTCGTCAGAGTTGATATAATCTAACTCTTCTTTTGAAACGAATTTACATTTATGCGCGGGGGTGTATAATATAAACCAGAAGATGAGCCAGATAAAGCCGATGGAGCCGGTTAAAATATAAGCCATTTTCCAGCCTAATGCTTCGCCCCAATGGATAAGGCACCATGGCACAAACAAAGCGGCTATCATAGCACCTATATTGGCGCCGCTGTTAAATATGCCCGTAGCCAGTGCTCGTTCTTTCTTCGGGAACCATTCGGCAACGGTTTTTATAGATGCGGGGAAATTGCCCGCTTCACCTATGCCAAATAAGCTGCGCACCGCGGCATGGGCCCATACCGCACTGCCCACAAAGGCATTGGCAACCCCAAAAGCAGACCAGGTAATAAGTGACAGCGCCAAACCAAGCTTAGTGCCTATCTTATCAATAACCCAGCCCGC
>JBQCIS010000294.1:0-4701 GCA_051953515.1 Mucilaginibacter sp. | reverse complement strand
TGTTTTATGGCCTTATACAATACCTCGTTCAGAAAAATGGCGATGCAGCTTTTTACTACATCGTACGGTATCGATAATAACATGGGGGCGTTCTTCAGCTCCGCAATGCGTTGTATGCTGGTATTGGCTTTATGATAAACCACCACCTCCAGCAAATGCAGAGGCTGCAGCATATTGCGGCTGATTTTAGCCTTTGGTTTTTTTACACCGTTGATAATGTAGGATTGCAGCCCGAATTTTTCGGTAAACAACTGCACGATCACGCTGCTCTCGCCGTAATCGGTAGTTTTAAAAACGATGGCGCGCGTTTTATGCAGCATGATGCATAAGCGTTAACAGCTTGGGCAGAAATATGATAAGCCCGGTGATCAGGGCAAATAATGCGGCTATGGTAACAGCAGCCGCGGCGATGTCCTTTACCCTGCCTGCCAGTTCATTATATCCCGGCGAAACCAGGTCAGTCAGGAATTCCAGTGCGGTATTGAATAGCTCGCAGATCAGCACCAGCGCAATGCACAAGATCACCCATTGCCATTCGTTTACCGAAATATGCAGCGCATATCCGGCAAAAACGGCAAAAAGCGTGGCGATTAAATGCACCCTGAAATTTAGCTGGGTTTTGGTTGCATAGGCCAGGCCATTAAAGGCATAGCCAAAACTGCGCATCAATTTTTTAAACGACCGTACGAACATGTGCCATCAAAATTAAGCAAAACGAATCAAATGCCTATGCTAATTAGTTTAACCACGGAGAAGCACAGAAATTTACACAGAAGGTCGCAAAGATTTGCTATTTATCGGTTATGAAATCAACGGCCACTGTGTTCTCTGTGTAAATCTCTGTGCCCTCTGCGGTTAACATAAATCGTTAGTTTTACATTTACAAACATCAATCCTATGGATCTTCAACTCAATAACAAAGTAGCCATTGTACTGGCCGCCAGTAAAGGACTGGGCAAAGCCATCGCCTATAAATTGTCCGCCGAAGGCGCCAAAGTGATCATCGGCTCGCGCGATAAAGACGAACTGGGCAAAACCGCGACCGAAATACACCAGGCAACCGGCAACCCGGTAACCGCTATTACCGTTGATGTATCCCAAAGTGAATCCATTGAAAACTTTGTAATGGAAGCGGCTTCTGTTTACGGTCGCGTAGATATCCTGCTCAACAATGCAGGTGGTCCGCCGTTTGATAAATTTGAAAACTTTGACGAAACCGCATGGCAAAAGGCTTTCGAACTGAACTTGCTGAGCGTAGCGCATATAAGTCGACTGGTTTTGCCGTATTTGAAGCAATCAAGCAGCGGGCGTATTATCAATATAATCAGCGGGTCAGTGAAATCGGTATTACCCAATTCAGTGCTGTCAATCAGTATGCGCATGGGTGTTGTGGGCCTGGCAAAAATGATGGCGGATGAGTTTGGCCCCTATAACATCACTGTTAACAATGTAGCCCCCGGCCTTATTCTCACCGATAGGATAAAAGACACCCTACCCAAAGAAAAAGACCCTGAAGAAGCGCTGAAAGAAAAAACCAAAGGCATTCCACTTGGTCGCATAGGTAAGCCGGAAGAACTGGCTGCGCTGGTGGCATTTTTAGCATCTGGACAGGCAGCTTATATCAGCGGCACTACTATTTCGGTTGATGGCGGAGCGAATAGGGCGATATTTTAACTGTATAGGACGGGCTTAGGGCAATGGGAACGCACATTTTCGCTCCAGCTAAGGAAGGGGTTTAACGAACTTTGTTTAAAGCTAAATTATTCATTGATTTGAATATGATCCTGATCATTTCGGCGGGCCGAATAATGCAAATTGCGAAATACCGGGCTGTCGTTTAGTTTTAGGCAGCCAATTTCGGAAGATGCCTTATATTAGCCGTAAATAAAATTGATGGTAGCTAAAGCTTCGCTCGGCCTTTACGATTTTATAAAGTCTTTTAAAGGCAGATTTGTCCTGGTGCTTTTTTGTGTGGTGATCATTATTTGGCGCACTTCTGGCAAAGTTTACCGGGAAACCGATCATCAATATAACCTGGCATTTTGGATCACTATTGCGGTAATGTTCGCGCTGTGCAATTTATTAACGATCGTGTATTTTCGTGCGGATTTCGATTTGATCAATGGCGCTGTAACAGAATTTTCAATAAAAGGCGATAAGCTTACTGTGATTACAGCGCCGCTAAGAATGGCTCCCATTACAAACCGCGCACCGAAAGAATTTAAACTAATAATGCACCAGTTTGGCCGCAACAAAGTCATTTATCCAATACGCATATTTCCATTTGTAAAATACCCATGCTGGGAATTACGGACAGACGAAACAACAGTATACGTTCTTATACAATTTTTTACTCCCGAAGCGCTTGGAGAACTTGAGCAGTTTCTGTATTGGAAAAATGAAGAGCCGCTTATCATACAATAGCGTGTTTAAATTTAAAATCCTCTTAACCAATTACTCATGCATGTTAAGCGGTTGCAGGTAATATAATTTTATGTCACTTTACAGGTAGACTTTATTGTGTTTTAACTCAATTATTCCGTAATTTTGCAACCTCTAAAATTGAGGCGTAAAAAATTGAAGTACAACGAATATAAACAGCTAAATCTACCGGAAACAGGCAAGCAGATACTGGACTTCTGGAAACAGAATAACATCTTCGAAAAAAGCATCAGCAGCCGTCCGGCGAATAACCCGTATACGTTTTATGAGGGCCCGCCAAGTGCCAATGGTATGCCCGGCATCCACCACGTAATGGCGCGTTCTATTAAAGACATTTTCTGCCGTTATAAAACGCTGAAAGGCTACCAGGTAAAACGTAAGGGCGGCTGGGATACGCACGGTTTACCCATCGAGCTGGCGGTTGAAAAATCGCTGGGCATCACCAAAGAAGACATCGGCAAAAAGATCTCTGTTGAAGATTATAACGCCGCCTGCCGTAAGGAGGTGATGAAGTATACCGATATCTGGAACGACCTCACCGAAAAGATGGGTTACTGGGTTGACCTGGAAAATCCGTACATCACCTATGAGAACGACTATATTGAGAGCCTTTGGTGGATACTAAAGGAGCTTTATAATAAAGGCCTACTGTACAAAGGCTATACCGTACAACCCTATTCGCCGAAATCAGGTACCGGCTTAAGCTCGCACGAGCTGAACCAGCCGGGTACTTACAAAATGGTGAAGGATACTACCATCGTTGCGCAGTTCCACCTGAAGAATGATCAGCAGCATCCTTTGATGCCTGTATTGTTTGATGGTGTTGGTGAGGATACCAACACCGGGGGGGATATTCCCAATGCCGGTGTCTCCACCGGCACTCACGAGGATACTGTGATTCTCGCATGGACGACCACCCCATGGACCCTCCCGTCAAACAGCGCTTTAGCCGTTGGCGAAAATGTGGATTATGTAAAAATCAGCACATTTAACCCGTATACCTACACTCCGGTAAACGTGGTGCTGGCAAAAGTGCTGGTAAGCAAATACTTTAAGGCCGAAGGCGAGAATGCCTCGTTTGAGGACTACAAGGGCGGTGACAAGATCATCCCATGGACGGTAAAGGCACAATTTAAAGGTGCAGACCTGGTAGGTTTGAAATATCACCAACTGATGCCGTATGTAACCAATGATGATCTTGCTGAAAATGCGTTCCGTGTTATACCGGGTGATTTTGTAACTACTGAAGATGGTACCGGTATTGTACACATTGCGCCAACTTTTGGCGGAGACGACTTTAGGGCTGCCAAAGCCGCCGGTGTACCTGCTGTATTGGTAAAAGATGAGGATGGCAAAGAAGCGCCGTTGGTTGACAAACAGGGCCGCTTTGTAAACGAAGTGACCGACTTTGCTGGCCGCTACGTTAAGGAAGAATATTACACCAAAGAGGAGCGCGAAGCTGCCGGTTTTAAACCGACCGACGTGCTCATTTCCATCAAACTGAAAGAAGACAATAAGGCGTTCGACGTAAAGAAATATGAGCACAGTTACCCGCACTCATGGCGTTCGGACGAGCCAATTTTATATTACCCGCTCGATAGCTGGTTCATCCGCACCACCGCGGTCAAGGATAAGCTGGTTGAGCTGAATAAAACCATCAACTGGAAACCGGAATCAACCGGAACGGGCCGTTTTGGTAACTGGCTGGAAAATTTGGTGGACTGGAACCTGTCGCGTTCACGTTACTGGGGCACACCGCTGCCGATTTGGCGCGAAGTGGATGGTACTGAAGAGAAATGCATCGGTTCTATCGCCGAACTGGAGAAAGAGATCAAAATATCACAAGTTGCCGGGCTGATGCCGGAGAGCTTCGAACTGGCCGACCTGCACCGCCCGTATGTGGATGACGTGATCCTCACCTCGTCAAACGGTAAAGCAATGGTACGCGAGAGTGACCTGATTGACGTTTGGTTTGACAGCGGCGCCATGCCTTATGCGCAATGGCACTATCCGTTCGAGAACCAGGAAGCATTTAAGAACGCTTACCCGGCTGATTTCATTGCCGAAGGTGTCGACCAAACCCGCGGATGGTTTTTTACCCTACATGCCATCGCCGTATTGTTGAGCGAAACCAGTGATGAAATAAAAACCGTGAATGCCGCCGTTGGCAACAAGGGTATTGCATTTAAGAACGTAGTATCAAACGGTTTAGTGCTGGATAAGAACGGCAACAAGATGTCCAAACGTTTGGGCAATGCT
>JBQCIS010000293.1:0-4069 GCA_051953515.1 Mucilaginibacter sp. | reverse complement strand
CTTATTGGTTATGTCGATGATCTTATCCTTAGGCACACAAAGCTCATTTGGCAGCTGTGCATTGCCGGTGCGCTTGCTTACGCGCCATATTTCGCCGTTCTTGCCCTCGTATTGATCGATACAGGCTTCTGACGAAAGTTCGATACCCGAGAGCTTTAGCGATGGTTTCCATTTGGCAAAGTCAAGGTCTTCCGAACCAGGTTCTGAACCGGCCTTATCGTATACAAAGCGAAAATATTTCGCTGTTGTGGGGATGATGTCGTTGGTTATCGGCGCATCGCCATCCTGCCAGCCATGCCGAGGCGGAATAAGGCGTGTTAATGTTTTATAGTTCTTGCCATCGTTGCTCACCTCTATCAGCAAGCGCTCCGACTCATAATTGCTTGCATTGGTATGAATGATCACTGAACGGCAGGTAAAAGGCTGATCAAACTGCAGCTGTATCCAGCATGGTTGGCTGCTGGCAAAACTTGTTTTATTGCCCCGAACGGCGAGATATTGTACATCTGCACCGGTACTTGCCGTAACTTTTGGAACAATAGTTTTGGTGGATATGCCGCTGCCTTCCGGCGATGGGTAGGCGAACACCTTTATGTCGCGATAATATCCCTTATAGCTTTGAGGTTGAGCCAAAGTATCATGAAACAGCTTACCGCCGGTAACCAGTGTTTTTGTCCATACCACCTTTTGCATGGACAGTTCCGGCGTGATCCACGGGCCGCCTGCAACTGCAAAACCATCGCAGTCATGAAAGGCCAGCTTTACACCGATCCTGTCCGCCTCGCTCATGGCAAATTTTACCAGTTCCCAAAATTGCTTACTCAATTGAGTTGCGGGCGGGTTGATCAATGGCGGATTTGACGGGCCTTTTATCGGCATGAGGTATGCGCCTTCAATGCCTTCATTCTTTATGGCCTGCAAGTCAGCTGTGATGCCTTCACGGGTTACGGCACCGTACATCCAGTACCAATAAGTCCATGGCTTTGCCGATTCAGGCGGATGCAGGAAAGCCTGCTTTAGCTTATCGTTTGTTTTAGTCTGAGCGGATGTATTGAATATTCCCAATGAAACGCAGCAAACGAACATTAATATGGAAAGACGTGCGCTTCTCATTCGGCAGAATTAAATTTTACTTCCCGCGCCAATTTTATTGCTTTGTCGGCATCGGCCTGGCAGGGCAGCAGGTAGAAACTGTATTGATAATGTTTTGCAGGGATCTGGTATTTCAGTTCGGGTGCGCCTACGTCAGACCAGCTGTCATTGCCACCAACGCCCATTTGTTTCAGATCGATATTCAGGGTTATGAAGCCTGCATTCTTCAGGTCGTCCGTGTGCTTTGCGGTTTCTATATTGCGCTGGGTATACGGCCAGGCATTCATGCTCAATAAACTATCGGCAACCACCAGCAAACCGTTCGAACTTTTATCACCCAAAAACATCCATCGCACATCGGTACGGTTCCCGGTTTCCTGCGGAACAACATAAGGTTCGTTAAAATCCTTAAGCGGCATCGAGTAGATACCCGCCTCAGACCCCGTGCGCCTGTCGATGTAGTTTTCATACAACCCGCGCCCATACCAGGTAATATTTTCGTCCGCTCCGCGAATGCCGCATTGCATGCCGATCTTCGGAACGTTAGGCAATCCTTTAACTGGATTAAAATTATAGTTAACCTTCACTAACCCCTGATTATTAACTAAATATTTTACATATACTGACACACTGTCACCTATTATTTTGTAATCGCTACGTACTTCAACCAACCCATCAGCCAGCTTTTTGGTCGAAATATTATCCAGTTTAACTGAATCTCTGTACCAGGGCTTTAACTTTTTATAAGACTTCCATCCCCGCTTATCATTATCAGTAAGCGGGCGAGTAAAACGCGGCAACAGCGGCGCGAATATCTGCTCCTGCCCTTTTGAAAGGTAAGAAACCAGCGCGCCGTTCTTTTTGCTGATGGTGATCCTAAAGTTTTTTCCGGCAATCTGATAGGAATCAGTTGTTTCATTCAGATCTGCTGAAGCAGCACTTTTAAAAGTGGCTTTTACCGCGGGTAAACCAGTAAGTGCAAACTGATCTTCGGCAACCTCATAACCTTTTGGCGCCCAGGGTTCACCTTCCGTTTGTAAAAAATGGATATCGGCGAGGTATTCATGGCCGGATTTTAACGCAGGAAGGTATTTTGCCAACGAAAGGGTTGTATCATGCATTGTAGGCAGATTGACAGATGGTATCATCTTCTTCATTACTATCTTCCCATCTTCCCTTAACTGAAGCATTACTTGATAATCTATAAGCGATCTGACAGAATTCCAGTTTTTTATATGAATTAACTGCTTAACAGTATCAATCAACTCACAATCTGCAGGCTGGAAAACATGTTTGCATTCGTACATGGCAGGCTTAGGCCGACCATCGGGAGCAGCTATCCCCTTTATGGTAAAATTGTCGTAATACTTCTCACCAAAATCGCCGCCGTAAGCATAGTACGGAACGCCGTTCTTATCCTTTTTCAGCAAACCCTGGTCTTTGTATTCCCAAATTGCACCGCCTATAATGCGCGGAGTGCTACGCCAGATATCCCAAAATTCTTTCAGGTTACCATTTGAATTTCCCATCGCATGCGAATACTCCACGAAAAATATCGGGCGGTGATCGCCGTTTTTTTGGTTCGCCAAAAGGCCGGCTGTAAACAGTCCGGGATACATCCGGCTTACGATATCCACATAAGGCTGGTCGATGGGGTTCTGTAAACGGTGCGAATGATCGTTTGTAGCGGGATATCTCGGATCATCCGGGGGAATATACCCTTCGGCCTGCGGCGTGCCTTGTGCGGGCTCGTAATGCACCGGACGGGTAATATCAAAATCGTGCGTCCACCCGGCCATTGCCGCATGGTTAGGGCCTTCTCCTGCTTCATTACCTAAACTCCAGATAATAATACTTGGATGATTCTTGTCGCGCATTACCATGCGGGTCATACGGTCCATGTAAGCCCCGGCCCAGGTTGGGCCGTTACTTAATTTGGAGCCGAGACCATGTGTTTCGAGGTTTGCCTCATCGATAACCATGATGCCATATTTATCGCACAGATCATAGAAATAAGGGTCTTTGGGATAATGGCTACAACGCACTAAGTTAAAGTTAAACTTCTTCACATTTTGCAGATCACGCTCGAGATCCGCACGGGATAAAGCCTTGCCTTTAACGGGGTCATGATCGGGCATGTTTACGCCATACAGATAGGTCACTTTACCGTTAATGAGCAATTTGCTGTCGGTTGTAGAAAACTCAATGCTTCGGAAACCCACCTTGCAGCTTTTCACTTCCAGGATGTGCCCGGTGGTATCTTTCAGGGCGATGGTAAGCGTGTATAGGTTTGGTTCTTCGGTGCTCCATTTTTCCGGATTCTTAACCTTAGCTTCCATCAAGCCGAATTTTACGTTACCGAGGCGCGGGTAGATCTCGTTGATAATGCTTTCCACGCTCTTTTCAAGCGGCTTTTCAAAAACGGGTTTATTATGCTTATCATAAAGCTGTACATCAAGCTGATAACCATGTATAGCCTCTCCCGTCAGGTTTTCTATACGCGGACGCAGTTCAAACATGGCGTCTTTATAGTCCTTATCCAACTTGGTTTGGTAGAAGAAATCGGCTATCCTGATCTTGGGTTCGGCCATCAGCATTACTTCGCGATGTATACCACTTAAGCGCCATTGATCCTGGTCTTCGAGGAAATAACCATCCGTCCAACGGATCACCTGTACTGAAAGCACGTTTTCGCCCGGCTGCAGGTATGGGGTGATGTTGAACTCCGATGGCAGGAAACTATCCTCGCCATAACCTAAGAATTTGCCATTCAGCCACACCTTAAAACCCGAACTCACCCCGCCAAAATGCAGCGTGATATTCATGCCCTTCCAGTTTTCGGGAATGGTAAACGTGCGCTGGTAATTACCCACACTATTATCTGTAGTAGGCATATACGGCGGGTTAACCGGGCGGAAAGGATAAACCGCGCTCTTATAGATCGGCTTACCATAACCCTGCATTTCCATGCTGGAGG
>JBQCIS010000292.1:0-11581 GCA_051953515.1 Mucilaginibacter sp. | reverse complement strand
ACACTCAGACAATTGAAACTTACTTCGAATTGATAAGACGATTAAGCTTTCCTAAATTACCCTCTAGGTTCATATCGCTGTTTGGTGTTGATGACATTGAGACAGCAAGAGCCTTTAACCAAAATTTCAGGAATTCATCTGGGTTTATATACAAGGTGGAAGCATCGCATTACCTTAGAGTGGACATGAACTGGCTAAATCTCGGGTCTACTTATGTTGGTATTAACTTACTAGCTAATAAGTATTGGCAAGGTGAAGCTAGCCCAAAACCATTTTGGGAAGTCCTAATGCAGTTCCCCGTTTTAGTAATTGAGAGAATGGAATAAATTAACAAAATTAGCGCAATCACTTGCCTCACCCGCTTCTGTTGCTTACAAACAGGTAAGGCAAGCTCTGCTTATTCCCTCAGCCCATCGCTCCTGCCCACCGCACAAGGTTATAAGGTATTCCGCAACTGAAATGCTATCAAAGCAGTCGCCAGATGTTGTTCCGTTTAACAAGTCTATCGACACGTTAAACTCCACTGCTCCTTACTTTACAGGCCAGCACATTTTAATAACGGTTCTTATTATATAATACCTGCTGTTACAAAAATGTGCTTTGCCTTTAAAGGCCTAGCTTCGCAATCTGTCACCTGCTTTGATTTAGCAAATGACGTTGCTTCATGCTCCCTTTCTCTCCATTGATATACGTTTCGCTTATGTTGCGTTCTGCTTGGTCTATTCGACCAGGCATCACTTGCAACGCTCTACATATAGCAATGGAAGCGGTCGCCTATATTTTACTCGCCTTTCGCCTATTCGTTCAGGCTGCGCTATTGTCATAATCTTTGCTTTACAAGGCTCACGCCTTGCTGCAAAGCTTTAGCCAATAGCTGGCGTGGTACGTTCTTCAAAGCCGCCTGTCGGCTTTCCCTTTGAAGACCTGAACTCAGCTCGCACCAACTTCGCTACGCTGCGTTGGTTTTAAGGCTCGTGAGAAATATTTATCATAAACCCTCCGTTCGCACCTTAGGGGTTTCATATTCTTAAATGGAGTAGATAAATAATCTGATTGCCTATGAAATATCAATTTTTGTTTCTACGTTAGTCCCGAATAAACAACCTTAGCTCTTTCACAATTCTACCATGTATAAAAGATTTATAACTTTCCTAGACCTGCTTATGGTTTTAAGCAGCTATTTGTGTCTTGTCCAAAACAAGTTAATTGGTGCTATCATACCGCCACTGTAATCGAGGTTTGGAGTTTTAACCTCTTTTGACCTCATAGATTAGCGTACCTTTTTCTAATTATAGAAACCATATTCACATGAAAAAAACAGCAGTATTCATTGCAATACTTTTCACCGTTTCCTTTTTATCACACGCCCAAACCAACACGTCTTGGTCAACAACAGGCAATATTGGTAGCAAAGTCCGTTAATGGAACATCTGGAAACGCAATAAACGGGATAAGTGCAAAGAATCCCAAAATGCAGCAATATATTAATGCTGCTACAAAGGAATTTGGAAGTTTACCAAAAAAATAAAACAATATGGCAATAAGAAAAGAAGGTGCATTTTTTGAAATAGCATTATCCAATGGGAAGTTCTCATACGGAAGAATACTTCCTAAGGCTAGCTATGCATTTTACAACGTTTATAGTGATCAAAGGATTACTGATATTAAAGAGATCCAAGAAAAGGAAATTCTATTTATCAATTCAGTTTATAAGTTTGCAATTACAAAAGGTCGTTGGAAACAAATAGGTTTATTAGAATTAGAGTCTAAATTGAAAATATTGCCACTTGAATTTATCCAGGACCCTATTGATCCTCAATCATTTAGAATTTACAATCCAAATACAGGTGAAATGACGCAAACTACAAAGGAGAAATGCGTTGATTTAGAAAGAGCAGCCGTTTGGGAACCTGAACATGTTGAGGATCGAATTATAGATCATTTTGAGGGCCGACCTAATAAATGGGTAGAACAATTAAAATTAAAGTGAATGTTTAATAGTCTTACAAAGCATAAGCTGATTATCTTGGTGTGTATGCTTGTTTTTTATAATTATAATAGCTATAGTCAATCTGGCAAGTTTTCTTCTCTAACTATAGAAAAGCAAGCTAACATAATGGCACAAGCATTTATAATGCAGGATTATCAAACATTTGCCAAATATACCTATCCAGCTTTGCTGGCTGCTATGGGAGGTGAAAATCAAATGGCGATAACTTTAAGACGGGCAGTTAACGACATGAGATTGAAAGGAATGTCTTTTAGTAATATTTATGTTGATAGTCCATCTAAAATAGTTAAAAGCCGCAAAGAGCTACAATGTACATTACAACAGCATACTACAATTAAATTAGATAACGGCAGAGTAGTTGCAACATCAACGTTAATTGCTTTATCTGAAGATGGCGGGAAACATTGGTATTTTGTAGATACTTCAAACAAGGACAATGTAACTATACATAAAATACTTCCCAATTTGAGTGCGTTGATTACAATTCCATCTGAACAGAAGCCGATTTTCTATAAATACTAACCCCCATGCTGTTGTTACCTATTCTGGCGTGTTAGTCCGGATGTTCCATCCCGGACTAACATTATAAGCAGATTTGCAATCTGCGGGATGTAATAAAATTTAAGCCTAGCCATCGCTGGGCTTTACTATTTACTTTGAGTAGGCTTTTTTAGCTTTGTAATCCCTTATCAGGGCATCTATTACAGAATACAATTGTTTCTTGTCCTCATCAGTTAAGGTAGTGATCTCCTTAACTCGGGTTAATAAATCGTTATCAATCTTTAACTCAGATAACCCTATGAGGTAATCCAATGATACTTTGAGTTCATTGGCGATCTTGGCCGCTATTTCTACGGATGGGATAGCTTCACCTCTTTCATATCTACCAATCAAATTGGAGTGTACTCCAACCTTTATTGCAAGGTCACCTTGCGATAGTTTAGCATCTTTTCTCGAGGTTACCAGCCTGTTACTAAAGTCCATTTTATAACATAGTTTACCTTTTAAGGTAACGAACGCTAAAGATAAGCACTATAAAGTTTTAATATTTACCTTATAGTGTTTATTTATATTGATTATTCTTAGATTACACTCTAAAGGTTAAATAAGCGTTTCATTATGCAATCTCTGAAGCTAATCACCGACAACCCTGAACTCCTGCATTACATCGCAGGTAAACTCCATATCACTGTCTTAGGGGGCATTAAGTTTACTGGATTAGATAGAATGAAAGTAACGTTAAAGATGATCTATACAGAAAGGTACTGCATCCCCTCGCTCATATCTGCCAATTAAGTTAGCATGTACTCCAGCCTTAACAAATAACTCACCTTGTTATATCTTGCGATCCTTCCGGATAGATACTAATCGGGTTCCATAGCTCATACTTAAGTAGCCATTATAGTCGTGTGCAAAAGTCGTTGCTATTTCATAAATAACTGATAATGAATATGTAGTCTACAAGCCCCGCCCATCGCTGGACTTTACTATTTCTTATAAGCTAACCTTGTCTTAGAGGCTTCTAACACATTTTCTAAACAAGCAGTATTATAGTATACCGATGGAAATAAAAATGCGCGGTGCATGGCTACCTTCAAAGATGAGATAAGCTCAACTCCTAATGCTAATTATCTTTTTATAAGGTATGTATTTAAAGATAATGGTTGTGATGCTTAATCATATCAGCAAAGTTAGACGTGAGCCTGGATACATGGCAAGGAACTACGGCATAAACGCTCCAGTATCATCCGCACAACCTATTTATTCCGTTCCTCCTTGCATTTAATCCAGTCATAAGCCTGTGTCAGCTTGATAATTAATCATTCACTTACTTTATAAGCCATGACAGATACATCTTAAACGACCTTGACATTATAGGCTACGAGCCTTAAATTAGCAGTTCAATTCATTAATTTATTAACCCGGTTAACTTGATAGTACATCGTTAGTACAACATTATATAGATACTCAGAAACGGGCTTTAGATAAGCATAGGCGTAGAAAATGCTCACAGCTTACAAGCAGAGGGTCACAGGTTCGAATCCTGTTGCTCCCACAAGAAAAGGTCCTGCAATTGCAGGACCTTTTTTATTTAGAATCGGTTTCAGTGCTATCAAAACGCGCTTTGTATCCCATGTTCTTCAGGTAGCAAGGTATCCATACATCACCGATGTGATTTAACAGATATATGCGACATTTATTTAAAAAGAAATTATGCCAAACAACTATTTCTGTTTCTCATAACACTCTTTTAGCATCTTGCTGAAGCGTTTGTTTGAAATCTAAACAATCATTCTTATCTTCACAGGCGTTTGAGCAAAAGACAAAAAATATCGCTCTCTGAAGAAGAATTAATCGCTGCCTTGCGCAATCGCGAGAAGATTGCTATGGAAGCGCTCTATGATATGTATTCTGCGTCGCTTTATGGCGTTATCTTTCGCATTGTGACGGATACCGCAACAGCGGAAGACGTTTTGCAGGATACCTTTGTCAAAATCTGGAATTCTTTCGGAGGCTACGATGCCGATAAAGGCCGCTTGTTTACCTGGATGGTAAATATTGCCCGCAATCTCGCCATTGATAAGATCCGTTCCAAAGATTTTAAAAATCAAAATAAAAACCAGGAGCTTGAAAATAACGTAGTTGCCATCGATGAGCAAAGGAATACGATGTACAAGCCTGAATTATTGGGTATTAAGGAGTTAGTAGAAACCTTAAAACCTGAACAAAAATCGATATTAGATCTGATATACTTTAAAGGGTATACTCACGTAGAAGCGGCTGACGAACTCGGCGTGCCTTTAGGCACGATAAAAACGCGTTTAAGAACGGCCATAGGTCAACTGAGGAAATTTTTTAATTGAAAGTGGAAGACATACAGGCATATATTGAATCCGGTATTTTGGAACTTTATGTTCTGGGAGATGTTACGCCTCAGGAAAAAGCTGAAGTTGAAGCAATGGCGGCAAAGCACCCAGCTATAAAGGCCGAATTGGAGGGGATTGAAAAGTCGATGGAACTATATGCTAAAGCAAACGAAATAGAACCGGATGAGGCTTTACGCGACAGAATATTAAATAGTTTGCCGGCTAATACAGAAGATGGCAAGACTTCCACTCAAGAGAAAGAAAAAAACACCACAGCTAAAGTAATTCCTTTTGGGTCGCCGCGTCAAAGCAATTTCTATAAATATGCTTTTGTTGCGTGTCTGGCATTGCTTATTGTGAGCACAATTGCTTTGATCGGTGTTTACAACAAGTTAAAAGCATCGCAAAATCTGATTACCAGCTTAACCAACCAGAACCAGCATATAGCCCGTACCGTGCATTTAATGGACGGCGAGTTGAAGATATTCCAGGATCCATCATTCAAGATAGTAAAGCTTAGCGGCACAGCAAAGTCACCAAATTCTAAACTGATGGTTGCGTTTAGCCCAACGAAGAAAAAGGTAATGATTGATATGGCGATGGCCAATATGCCTGTTAACGATAAAGACCATCAATACCAACTATGGGCACTTGTTGGCGGAAAACCTGTCGATCTGGGCGTGTTTGATGCCGATACAACCTCAAAGGGGATGAAAGAAATGAAGGAAATCGCATCAGCCGACGCATTCGCTGTTACACTGGAGAAACGTGGTGGCAGCATAGCTCCCACACTCGACGAAATGATGGTACTGGGCAAATTTTAATAGCTGCAAGCTAACATTTGGTAACTCATTATTCCCGCTAACTTCCTGGTCTCGTAAGCAGAAGAACATTTTTAGCAAATAAATTATTCGCTTATTTCAGAAAAACCGGCTTTCAATTAGCTGGTTTTTTTCATTAAAAAACATTCTGTTATTTACAAGATATACCAGCCCTATCGGATTTGGCTCATTATTAGTATTTATATTTCCAAACGCCCCACTCTTCCGGTTAACCGCATAGGAACTTGCCTCTTAGTTCTCCAATAATCCCTCCTTTTTCATTATGCAGCAATTGCGGCTCATTCACTTTCCATTTTACACATACTAAAGGAAATACATACGCCTAAAAATAAAAATCGAAAAAAATAAAATCCAAACCTCTTTGTAGACCGTAAGTAAAAAAAAAGAATGCAAAAAAACCCTTTTATATAACTTTTAAAAATAGCTATGAAGACAAAAAAAATTAAGAAAATTTTAGCATGGACCGGGGCGACGCTGCTGATGCTTTTATTAGTGCTCGCAGTTCACATTTGGTGGGTATATCGTCCTAAAATAGATGCAAATACAAAAGTAATGGCACGTATCGACATTAAACAGCCAATTAATAACCAGGACGCAAAAAAAATCTCTACATGGTTGTATCAGCAGCAAGGTGTCGATCATGTTCTTGTTAACCCTGATACACGTATTGTAATTTTCACTTTTTATCCAATTAAAGCTTCGGGTAATAGTATCGCCAAAAACTTCAAAGCCGATCTACATTATAATTCCGACCGTTACATGCCAACTGAACAAGCCCTGGCAAGCAGTTGCCCGGTAGCTTCTTCGTCGTTTTATTTCAAAGTTTACAAATTTATCGATCACATACTTTAACAAAAAACAAACACATTATGAAAATCAACAAATTACTACCTGCATTATTAATAGTTGCCTGTGCAGGATTTTTCGCAGCATGCCACAAAGACTCGAACAAGGTTACACCTGTAAAAGCCACACTTTATGATTCACTCGGCGGATCTGCCATGATAGCAGACCCTGCTCATTCCGGTATGATGGTTGAAAAGGGCTATTTGGGCATACGCAGTGTTGTGGATAGCACCATATTTGTCATTGCCGCTGATAGCCGGATTAACGGACATTTTACCGTACTCCTTAATGAAGTGACCCATGGCAACCTCACTGGTTTTACCGAGCTGAGTATGAACTTAAGTGATTTTGTTGCAGTAGGTACTGGCGCAAAAGACTATAAATATACCGGCTTAAGCATGGTAGCTGCTCACAACCCTGCTACAAATACACGCATGAACGGCAAAGCAACGAATTCGGATTTCGATGCCTTTGAAGCAGACCTTGTAATAGGTGCAAACAAAAATCATGTACCCGCAAATCTTATTACATCATTGGGCCGCATTGTGGAAAGCCTCAGAACACAAGTTGTTCAGATGTAGTAGTTATAGGTTTTAATTATACACGCGACCTGGTGAACCAACCCTTAATGCAAATTGTTTGCCCGGGGTAAGTTTACCAGGTCTCGTGCAATAATGAAGCGGCTTAACAGGCAAAGAAGCCGCTTCATATTTTCCTTTTACCAACTCTCCAATTCTTTCAGATATGCCGCCAGCTGCGCTGCAATTAACTGATGTTCCGCCATATTAGGATGGCCGCCACAGCCGCTGTTATAACTCCTGCTAAAAAAGAAATAAGTTACCCGTTTATCACCCGCCTTGTTGGCTGCTTTAACCACCGATGGGATGAGGTGCTTTAGCATCCCGGTCAGTTCCGCATTGGCCATAGGGCTGCTTAGGCAAACAATGTCGGCTTTGGGGTAATAGGTACGTATGCGGTTAACAAATTTTAAATAAGCGCTGCAAAATGCTGCAGAATCTTGTATCTCATCATTTTGCCCAAGGCAAATGGTAACTACATCAGGTGTATAACGACTGAAATCCCACCGGATACTATCGTTCCTCAATATTACCTTATCAAAAACCTGCGGCATGGTAATAGCCATGTTGCAGCAGCTATGGATCATGCCAATACCCGAAACTGATGTGAGGTAATATTGCGCATTCAACTCACGTGCAACCGTTGCGCCATAGCTCATGTAGGCATTATGCTCGTCAAACCACAACCCTTTATTGCACTTTATTTCCGATTCGTCGGTGCCAGCACCGCAGGTTATCGAATCGCCAATAAATTCCATTTTACGTTTAGGTTTTTTCAACGACAGCAGCTTCTCGCATTTCATCCCTACAAAATCAATATAACCCATACCAGATTCGGTGTCCTTGCAAATGATAACGATGTGATCTCCATCGGGAAGGTCTGTTGCTACTGTCAGGTGGTTTTCTTTTGCGGTGAGCCGGATACGGACAGGCTCGTTATTATCTATCGCAACCTCAATGTAATTGTAATTGTTACGATCGGGCTGCTCATCGTTCAAATAGAGTTCCAACGATCTGCCCTGGAATTTTGCCTGCACATACACGCCCGGCGACCAAAAACGAGGCTTAGCCGGATTAGAAAAATCCACACGTCCTATATAATTAATATGATGGTTATCCGCACCGAAAAATCGGGATTCATTATGCTTTGCATCTGCATTAAAAGCAAACAACAGAACGATAAGGCAGCAATAAAAATATTTCATTATTTAACTGATGTTGGTGGAACATATTTGCCATAAACGGCCAGTGGTGTAAGGCTACTCTGGAAAATAATGTTGCTATTTTTTTCAAACTTCCTGAAATCATCGGCGCTGGTATCACCCGGATAAGGCGCGTAGTGGTGTTCTTTTTTCCAGTTGCGCCAAACCAGCACGAAAGATGTTTTTGGATATTTTTTTAATTCTGGCAATAAAACCGCCGTCCACCAGTCGGCCTGCGGTATGCCCTGGTAGCCGGTTTCGGCAATGCAATCGGGTTTGTGGTGTTCGGCTGCTATGAGTGCTTGTATGCCCAATTGTCTGTCCAGTTGTCGGGCGTAATCAGGCACGCTATTGTAACAATACGTATCAAACCCAAGAATGTCGACATAATCATCGCCTGGATAACGCTCTAAATAGTCGTTCTCATTACTAAAATCCGCAGCTGAATAAACGATGAGCAGGTTATGCAGATGCCTGATGTTGCGCAGGTAGTCAATTGTGAAATGCCATAACGCTTTAAATTCCTCTGGCGTATTCTCATTTTTACCCCACCAGAACCACGAGCCGGTAAGCTCGTGAAACGGCCTAAAAAGCAGCGGGATAGGCTCGCCTTCCGGACCTTTCAGCGTTTGTGCATATCCGGCAATATTGTCCAGATATTGCACCCAAACAGCATGATGCGGAGCGCCGGGCAGAACATCTTTTATGCTGTAATGCGTAGTGTCCCACGCGGTTTTTCCATCCGAAGGATTATCTACATGCCAGCAAAATTCGTTTATGCCGCCACGATCATAGGCCTGTCTTACCAGTTTACGTTGCAGTTTGAAGGGGATACCATTGATATCACTATCGCGCTTATGCTCCATTTTAGCAAAGTCCCATTCGTACAGTGCAGGATAGGAGCCGCTTACCGCTTTTACATCCGAACTATCTGGTTGAAAGCGCCAGCCCACGCCATAGGCCGTATCATCATGATGTCCAAACAGTACGCCGGCACCAGCCAAACGCTGTATGCTATGATACAGTTCGACAGTTTCGGGCGTTGCCAATTTATCGCCCGGTGGGTAAAGTTGTTGTGCAAATACAGATGTGCTACCCAGCAAAGCGGCTATGGTGATGAATTTCTTCATTGCGTCTATATCTTTTTCAGTCGTAACATAACTACGTCATGCGGAGCAATGACTTTTTTGAACGAGTTGCCTGTTGTACCTGCATTTTTCTTAGTCCACAGGTCATACCATTTATAGGCCTCAGCGTTGAAATCGATATGCATGTGCGATACAGTATCGGTTAAAACATGTGCCTTCCAATCATAATTGATGGTTTGCGGATGCGATGCACGGTTTAGGAAACAAACAGCAAGCTCGTTATTCTTTAATGGTTTTATCCACATTTCCAGATCGTCAAAAGCATAGTAGCGATAGGCCTCAACGCCCAGCGAATCCTGATCTACGGCAATCACATCCCTATTGGTTAGGATGGATTTGGTGGCTTCCGACATCTTGCGCAAGTCATTGCCTGCAATCAGCGGCGCTGCCAGCATGCACCACATCGAAAAATGGGCTTTATCCTCTGTATAACTCATGCCGTTGCCCACTTCCAGCATATCGGGGTCGTTCCAATGACCGGGACCGGCATATTGCCTGATCTTGGTTTGCATATCCATAATGTGCATTACGCTCGGCGAATACCAGGTACCGTTATTCAGATCCTTATCAAAACCCGCATGAATATCGCCCGTACTACGCCACAACTGCCCAACATTGGCTGCCCAAAGCCATGGCGCATGACTACCCCACTCGCACAGGCTGAAAATCATCGGCCGCCCCGCTGCACGAATGGCGCGGCTCATGGTAGTATAAGCATCACGCGCGTTGATGCTGTCGGTATTGCACCAATCATATTTTAAATAGTCAACGCCCCATGAAGCATACAGTCGCGCATCCTGGTACTCATAGCCATGCGTCCCCGGAAAGCCTGCGCAGGTTTTGGTACCTGCGCAATTATAGATGCCGAATTTCATGCCTTTGGAATGCACATAATCCGCAAATGCTTTAATGCCGCTGGGGAATTTCTTCGGATCCGGCACCAGATTGCCAAAGGTGTCGCGCTGCATCGACATCCAGCCATCATCCAGTAAAAAATAAATATAACCAGCATCGCGCATTCCTGATGATATCATTGCATCTACCATATCGCGCAACATTTGTTCATTGATATTGACCTGGAAGGTGTTCCAGCTGTTCCAACCCATAGGCGGAGTTAAAGCAAGCTGCTCAAATTTTTGCGCGGAGGAACGGCTGTAGAAACTTGTGGTAATCAGCAAGGCGATAATGATGGTTTTAAGGTATTTCATGGTTGATATTTCAAATCCCCGTCGGGCATATTTAATGATTGAAAAAGTGTTATGTTCGATGAGTCATATGTAACAATGGCGGGCGATGCCCCGGCCCCGGCGGTTACATTGCGCAAAATGGTATTGCGAACTTTATCCAATACAATTGCGGGACGTAAGTCAGAGCCCGTAGCATTCAGCGGCGATTCAATAAAATCCAGATCAATATCTTCAAGCTTCAGACCATAAGCATGACGGGCAAATAAACCATAAGCAGGTAATTTGCCAAACCTGTCGGGTTCGGGATAGTCCTTTTCTAATTCAGGTACTTTCCGTTGGGCATCTTCAGCAGTTCCGCCGCCGGTAAAATAGAACTTTATGTGCGATAGTTCAATATCCATAATATCATTAGCCGGAACACCGCTGATTAGTATAGCATCTTTAACATTATAGCCAACTATATTGCTGATGATAACCCTATGTAATGGCCCAACCTTTACGGTATCGGGGCCACGCATCCGCTCACCGATCCGCAGGAATATCGGCGCATTGCAAATATCCCTCATGGTAATATTGTTAATCGTAATATCTTCCAGCAAAGCGCCATCAACTGTTTCCAGCGCCAGGCCACGGCAATAATTGAATGTGCAATTAGAGATGGCGATATTCTTAAAACCTCCGTTTGATTCCGTGCCTAACTTTATCCTGCCGGTCGGGTGACCGCCAGCTTTGCGCTTATAGGTACCATCCAAAAACGAACCCTCAACAAAACCGCTTACGGCGCAATTGGTGATGGTAACATTCTCAGTCGCTCTTGCAAAACCCAAAGCGAAGGAACTTTTAAGGCAAATACCATCGTCATTTGGCGAATTAACACTGCAGTTGCTCACGTGTACATTG
>JBQCIS010000291.1:0-3998 GCA_051953515.1 Mucilaginibacter sp. | reverse complement strand
CCATATCGTGATGTATAAAACGCATTTATTTGCCTAAAGCGGCGGCCTGTTTGGGTATACCGGCGAACTGGTTTTCCCCGATGGTGTGGTGGTTAACGTAACCGATACAAAAAAAGAAAACGGCCTGATTGTGCATTTTGTAGATAAGCTGCCTGATGATATCGACGATGCGCTTACTGCCATTGTGGATGCTAACAAGCGCAACGCCACCAACAGCAACCACTCGGCAACGCACCTGCTGCATGCCGCGCTGAAACAGGTGCTGGGCACGCACGTGAACCAGAAAGGTTCATTAGTTAATGCTGAATATCTGCGTTTCGACTTTTCGCATTTTGCCAAAGTGACCGACGAGGAACTGGCTAAGATAGAAGCCATTGTAAACGAAAAGGTGCGCGAGAACATTCCGCTGAAGGAGGAACGCGCAGTGGCTTATAAAGAGGCATTGTCACGCGGTGTAAACGCGCTGTTCGGTGAGAAATATGGCGAGTATGTGCGTATCATTACCTTTGATGATAATTTCAGCAAGGAGCTTTGCGGCGGTACGCACGTAAAGGCTACCGGGCAGATCAGCTATTTCAAGATCGTGGCAGAAAGCGCCGTTGCTGCCGGTGTGCGCCGTATCGAAGCCATCACAGGCATTGCTGCTGAGCATTACATCAATGCGCAAACCATGCTCATTCAGCGATTAAAAGACTTGCTGAAAAATCCGAAAGATATTACCAAAAGCGTGGAGGATTTGCTGGAGCAGAACGCCAAACTCAAAAAAGAGATTGAGAAATCAATCCTCGAAAAATCATCCGGACTAAAAGACGAACTGGCTAAACAAGCCGAAAATATAAATGGCATAAATTTTATCGCCCAAAAAGTGGCGCTTCCAAATGCCGATGCGGTTAAGAACCTCGCTTACCAGTTAAAAGATATTGTTAGCGACCTGTTCCTGGTACTGGCTGCCGATATCGACGGCAAGCCCAACCTTACCGTAATGCTAAGTGACAGCCTGGTAAAAGACAGGGGCCTTAATGCAGGCAACATCGTTCGCGAACTGGCAAAAGAGATCCAGGGCGGCGGCGGCGGCCAGCCATTCTATGCTACTGCAGGCGGTAAGGACGTAAACGGGCTTGAAAAAGCGTTGGCTAAGGCAAAAAATTTTATCGGATAGGTTTAGAAAATAGGCAAGAATCAAGACGTTAAGAAGCAAGCGAAAGTTTTTTATTATTTTATCAGTCTTGCTTCTTGCTTCTAAATATCATGCTTCCTTTAGCACGCCGTGGCGTAAGCGCGTACAAATCTGTCGTTGCCAATAGCGGTAACTAATTCATTAGCAGCTTTCCGTTGCGATCCCGGTAGTTTGGCTATCTGCCTTGCATAGTCAATAGCCTGCTTTTCATCATCAAAAAGCAAAACTAAGCGATTGTTTTCCCCTGCATCAACCCCGTCAGGAGGAATAGGCAGTAAATAGTTCCTGAAGTTTGAATAATCAAGCTTCGCAGGGCCGTCAGGCGATACATTAATTCTCAACATGGTATATAGATTTTGTTGGTTAGACGAAAAACGACAACAAACCAGAGGAAAAGAATGTTTTAAGTTATTTCTGTTATAATTAAAAATTTTTACACATCCGATTGCTGTATTAACCAGATAATTTTTAATTAAAAAGGGGGCAAATAGTGCTTGCACTCAAATTTAGGCAATAAATCGGCATATAATGCAAGTTTTTTGTTAATAATTTTATTTAACAATTAATTAATAACCGCTAAATCATTCAATCGTATTCATGTTGTTAGCCGGTACCAAATAAAAAAACCCATGCGGCCCGGGCAGCATGGGGTAAATATCAAAGGCCAACCATCGCTAACCTCACTCCTTATCTTCTTTATCTTCTTTAATATAGCCCAGGTATGCCACCTGGTCGCGTGTGTTGCTCAAGACCTGCAGATAAGCACTTCCTGAAGTGGAGATATCTAAAATAAGCTGGCTGCTGCGTTTAACATCAGCAAGTTTAATGGTTATTAACCAGCCGTCTTTCTTTTTCGGCTTTATCTTGTAATCAAAATGGGTAGAACTGAATTTTACACCATCATCATCCGGAAAGACCGGCACATCCATGTAAACCCTGCCAAAATAGGGTAGCCATGCAATAACGGAGTCTTTTTTTACCCGCAGATCATACTCGTCTGTTAAATAATGCTGGCCGCCACCCAGTGGTTGGATAAACTGGGCTATAAAGGTAAAATGCTGCGATTCTATCTTGTTTTTCAGGGCGGTTTCTTTGGCGGATAGTTTAGAAGGCTTTTGCGCAAATGCCGCCCCGGCAAAAACACCCAGTGCAATGAAAAGCAATGCAATTCTGATCAGATTTTTCATAAAACTCGGATTAATAATAAAGTGGGGGGCTATACAAATTTATTAATTTTTCTGTTTTAATATACAACAAATTCCGTGCAATAAAAAAGCCACCCGTAAGGTGGCTTTTGATCATATCGGATATGAAACTTATATCAGATTTACACTCCGGTTTACAAACTCCGTAAGGTCGGCACCGGTAAGCAGGCCCTGCGATAACAACGCAAGGTCAAACGCCTGCTTGGCAAGCTGCGACTGGTTATCTGCATTATCATCTTGTAAAATACGGCTTACCAGCTTGTGGTTGCCGTTAACAATCACCTTATAATTGTCGGGCATACTGCCATACCAGCCCATGCCGCCACCCATGGTTGCCATATCTTTCATACGGCGCATAAACTCGTCCATGGTAACGGTTACGGGCAGCTCGTCGGGGTTAAGGCTTTCCAGTTCAACTTTGTAGCCCGGTTTGTTAATGGCTTTGTCGAAAATCTCCTTCACTTTAGTGATCTGCTCCTCGGTTAATACCGATTCCGGCGCATCATCTTTCTTAATCAGCTTATCGGCAACATCGGCATCCACGCGTTTAAGCGAAGTTTTCTCTAATTTATGCTCGATATGGCTGATGAAATGATTATCCAACGGCGAATCCATCACCAATACATCGTATCCCTTCTTATTGGCCGATTGTATAAATGAATCTTGCTTTTTAGGATCGTTAGTATACAGATAAACCAACTGGCCGTCTTTATCGGTTTGCGTAGGCGCAACTTTTTCCTTGTATTCTTCAAGTGTAAAGTTGGCCTTTTCGGTATTGGTAAGCAGAACGAAATCTTTTGCTTTGTCGTAAAACTTTTCGTCGGTAATCATACCATATTTTACAAACAGGCCTATGTCGCTCCATTTTTGATTAAACGCTTCCCGGTCTGCTTTAAACAACTCTGCCAGTTTATCTGCTACTTTTTTGGTAATGTAAGTGTTGATCTTCTTTACATTGCTGTCGGCCTGCAAGAAGCTGCGCGATACGTTCAGCGGAATATCCGGTGAGTCGATCACGCCGTGCAACAGCATCAAAAACTCTGGTACAATATCCTTCACTTCGTCGGTAATGAATACCTGACGCGAAAACAACTTGATCTTGTTCTTCTGTACCTCGAAATCGTTTTTTAGTTTCGGGAAATACAATACACCGGTCAGATTGAACGGGTAATCTACGTTGAGATGAATCCAGAACAAAGGTTCTTCTGTAAACGGATACAGTTCGCGATAGAAGGCGAGGTAATCCTCATCCTTTAGTTCGGATGGAGATTTTGTCCAGATCGGGTTGGTGTTGTTAATGATGTTATCAACCTCAACCGATTTGTATTTGGTTTGGCCCTGATCATCCTGACCGTCTTCTTCTTCCTGGGTACGTGTGCCAAACCTGATCGGTACCGGTAAAAACTTGCAGTATTTGTCCAGTATTTCCTGCAGGCGGTATTTACTTAAAAACTCTTTACCTTCTTCGTTGATATACAGCGTAATCTCAGTGCCGCGTTCTTCCAGTACGCCTTTACCAATCTCAAACTCGGTGCTACCATCGCAAACCCAGAAAGCAGGTTCGGCACCTTCCTGGTAGCTTAAGGTCTGTATCTCTACCTTGTCGGCCACCATAA
>JBQCIS010000290.1:0-9366 GCA_051953515.1 Mucilaginibacter sp. | reverse complement strand
AACCTGGGCATAGACAAAAAGGCCGACGAGAATTTTTATGGCAGCGGCATAAACTCGCACCAGATATTTGCAAGCAGTAAAAGCTCGAGCGAATCTGTAAGGATGTTGAAAGAAGCTTTAGCTGCTTTATAAGGTTTTAGTATTGTTTTAGATAAGAAGCTCCTTTTATAGGGGCTTTTTTTGTACCCATACACTGTCGAAGACGTGTGCGTAAAGGCCTTTCCAGCGGCTTGATTTTTTGCTACTTTTTTATCAAGAAAAAAGTAGTAGCCTCAGCGGCAATGAGCGGTTGAAGCGATAGATAATAAGCTACAGATAAAACAACGCTAATATCACTCACTATTCCCCACTCACAATTTCCATTAATCTCTAAAAAATCATTACCTTTGCCCAAATCCACCCATACGATGCAAAACCTCACACTGCTCGACGGTCCAAAATTCCAGATTACTATACAGCGTTTATGTCGTCAGTTAATTGAGAATCATAACGATTTTTCTGATTCGGTACTTATTGGTATTCAGCCGCGCGGCATTTATTTAGCCAAACGTGTTGCCGAAGAACTCCGCAAAATATTGCCGGAAAGCACCATTCAGCAAGGCGATCTTGACATTACCTTCTATCGCGACGATTTCCGCCGCAGCAAGCAGCTGGTGCCTAATCAAACTAAAATTGATTTTATTATTGAAGGCAAAAAGGTAGTGATGATGGACGACGTACTGTGGACCGGCCGCACTATCCGCGCTGCTATGGATGCCCTGCTGGCATTTGGCAGACCGGAGAAGATAGAGCTGCTGACATTGGTCGACAGGCGCTATTCACGCCATATACCCGTGGCACCGGATTATGTGGGCATCGAGGTGGATTCCATCGCATCGCAAAAGGTTGTGGTGAGCTGGAAAGAAACGGATGAAGAAGATAAGATAGTGTTACTAACAGAGGGTAAGTAATTTTTGATTTCGGATTTCGAATTTTCGATTTCGGATTTAAAAAACACAGAAGAGTACTAAGAATAAAATAAATACATTTCAAAATCGGAAACTCGACAAGAAAATCAAAATTCGAAATCGAAATTCCGAAATCCGAAATATACAAGATATGGCAGGACTAAGCACAAGACATTTATTAGGCATCAAGGATTTAAATCCAGACGATATTCAGCTCATTTTTGAAACGGCTGACACTTTTAAATCCGTTTTAAATCGCCCGATAAAGAAAGTGCCTTCCTTGCGGGATGTGACCATTGCCAATATTTTCTTCGAGAACTCAACCCGTACGCGTTTGTCGTTCGAACTGGCCGAGAAACGTTTATCAGCCGATGTAGTGAACTTTGCGGCTTCTTCTTCATCAGTAAGCAAGGGCGAAACGCTCATCGATACGGTAAACAATATCCTGGCCATGAAGGTGGATATGGTGGTGATGCGCCACCCGTATGCAGGCGCGGGCGTTTTCCTGTCGAAACACGTTAACGCGCAGATCGTAAATGCCGGCGACGGCGCGCATGAGCACCCGACCCAGGCCCTGCTCGATGCATTCTCCATCCGCGAGAAATATGGCGATGTTGCCGGTAAAAAAATCGTGATAGTTGGCGATATCCTGCACTCGCGGGTAGCTCTATCCAATATCCTTTGCCTGAAACACCTCGGCGCTGAAGTAATGGTTTGCGGCCCTACTACCCTCATCCCTAAATACATCACCTCGTTAGGCGTTAAGGTTGAACACAACCTTATCAAAGCCCTTAACTGGTGCGATGTAGCCAATATGCTGCGTATCCAGTTAGAACGCCAGGACATTAAATACTTCCCTTCACTGCGTGAATACAGCATGCTTTATGGCTTGAACAAACAGATCCTCGACTCGCTTGACAAGGAGATCACCATTATGCACCCCGGCCCGATAAACCGCGGTGTGGAAATTACCAGCGACGTGGCCGACAGTAAACAATCCATCATCCTCGACCAGGTAGAAAATGGCGTGGCGATACGTATGGCGGTGCTTTACTTATTGGCAGGACAAACTCCTTGATTATAAAATGCTAAATTGCTCAACCGCATATAAACTACCTTACATGAGAATAAGCCTGATCATTTGTCTATTTTTATTTATGGCAGCAAGTGTTTCGGCACAAACCATTGAACAGCAGCGGACCGATTCAATTTTTCAGCAGATCAAACATCATTTTAATAATCAGCAGGTCGATTCCATTTACCTGCTTACCAGCGAATCGTTCCGGTCTAAAATAAACCGCAGGGACTTTGATACGGCTATCACCAAACAGCTTTTTCCGCTGGGCAATATCGGACAGTCTGCACTGGTTGGCTTCTTCAATAATAAAGTTGCCATATACAAACTGGTCTTTAACGGTTTGGTAATGCAGCTGATGATGAGCGTGGACGACAACTCCAAACTCGATTACCTGCACTTCGCTCCCTACACCAAGCCCGAAGGCACCAAAAAAGCGCTTGTGGCCACTTCCAATCCCATGAAATCCGAAATGGATAAAAAGGTGGATACGGTAGCGCGGCAATATATCCAGCGGGAAAATACGGTTGGCCTGAGCATAGGCATTTACAAAGGCGGCGCCGTCAGCACCTATAACTATGGTGAAACCGCGCGCGGCAATAATAACCGGCCTACGGCAAATACCATTTACGAGATCGGCTCCATTACTAAAACATTTACTGCGGCGCTGCTGGCCTGGTATGTGAACGAGGGAAAAATTAAACTTACCGATAGCATCACCAAATACCTGCCCGATTCTGTGGCGGCAAATCCGGCTTTGCAGGGTATTACGGTGGTTACCTTAAGCAACCATACATCCGGCCTGCCCAACCTGCCGGATAACTTCTATCCCAACTCCAGCGATACCATTAATCCCTACAAAGATTACAACCGCCAGATGCTGTTTGCCTACCTCAAAAACTGCAAGCTGAACAGCGCACCCGGCGAAAAATATACTTATTCCAACCTCGGTGTGGCGCTGCTGGGTGTGATATTGGAAAAGGTAAGCGGCAAAACATACGGACAAATGCTCACCGCAATCATTACCAAACCATTGCAATTGAGCAGTACGGTATTGCACGTGCCGGCACCTATGCGTTCGCGGTTTGTGAGTGTGTATAACGATAACGGCAAACCCACCCCACCCTGGAGCTGGGAAGTATTCGAGTCGGCAGGCGGGTTACGGTCTACCGTAAATAACCTGCTTACCTATGTAAAGGCCAATATGGATACCACCGGCAGCACCAAACTCAGCAAAGCCTTTGCACTCACACGGCAGATCACCTACACTAAAGACATCAAGATTGGCCTTAACTGGCACGTGATCATTGTAAACGGCGTTGAATACTTCTTCCATAACGGCGCCACAGACGGCAGCAGCAGCTACCTTGCCTATAATATCGACAGGAATATCGCCATTGTCATCCTATCCAACTGCGGGGAACGGGTGGATGCTATTGGGGCGAAGTTGTTAAAGGCGCTGGAGTGATGACTATTCAGGATATTATACAACGAATAGAACAAAACAAAGAAGCATTGGGCATTACTTTGTACCCACCCGCTACGCTGCGTGGTATAAGCAATATAGAGCGCACATTCAAGTTAACCTTTCCAACTGAATTGAGGCATCTTTATTCTTTCTGTGATGGATTTGAGTCTGAAGAAGATCTGTTTAGAATAGTTCCTTTGGATGAGATCCAGTATATGAGCAAACGATTAAAAAGTAATCAGATTTGCATCGCGGAATATCTGACCTACTGTGATTTTTGGAATATGACTATTAACGCTGATGGTTCATATGAGATAAGTGAAGGTAGCTTTCACACAGTTTTAACCAACTCCCTTACAGATTTTCTCGATCATTTTTTAACAGGTGGTGTATTTGAAGCAGGTGGTCTTTACGAATGGAAAGAGAATATTGTTTCCAAACGTCTATAAACAAAGAAGCCACCCAAATGAGTGGCTTCTTTGTTAGTACGTCCCCAACTAATCTCTATTTCTTCTTCGTAGAATCGGCCTGGCTCTTATCTGTAGGCGCAGCTTTCGCAATCTTCACCGGCTGCCCATCACGTATCTCGTCAGTAGCGGTGGTTACCACCTGGTCGCCAACGTGCAAATCGCCGTAAACTTCCATTTTGTCTTTCGAGGTGAGGCCTTTTTGTACGTCAACCCATTTGGCGCGGTTGTTTACTATCGTTATCACAAAAACTTTTTCGGTTGAAGTAACTACTGCCGTTTTTGGCAATACAAAGGCGCTGTCGCGATTGGGCAGTGGTACATTAACATCGGCATACATGTTTGGCAACAGGTTGCCTTTGGTATTGTTTACATCCATCTCCAAACGCTCGGCACGTAATTTTTCATCCAGCGCACCCGCCAAACGTTTCACTTCGGCTGTAAAGGTTTGTCCCTGCAGCTCGCGCACGGTAAAGGTAACTTCGGTTTTACCGCTCAAACCACCGGTAAATGCTTCAGGAACCGATATTACCAAACGCAGGTGTTTATGGTCTTCCAGCACAAACAACGGCTGGTTGCTTCCGCTGCCCGGCCCAACATACGTACCCGGGTTGATGTTACGCAGCGTGATCACCCCATCAAAAGGCGCCCTGATCTGCAAATAGTTCAGATTGGCGGCAATCTCTCTTAACTGAGAGCGTGCACCTTCTACACTGGCCGAATCTGACTGCATTTTTGCCCTTGCCTGCTCCAGATCATTCTGCGAGATGGTTCCCGGCGTTTTGCTGGTGTTGTACAACCTGTCGTAGGTAGCCTTATCAGCATAATAAACGGCCTTTGCCTGCTGTATGCGCGATTTTGCTTCTTCCAGCTGCGAGTTAATCTCGGGCGCTTCCAGTGTAGCGAGTAACTGGCCCTTGTGCACCTGCGAGCCAATATCTACAGTAAGGGTTTTTACATAACTGTTGATTTTGGCATACAGGTTTACGGTATTGTACGGCTGCAATTCGCCCGGAACGGTTAAGTTAGAGGTGAGCTTGCCTTTTGTTACCGTTACAGGTACTACCGCCGGGGTATCGATGGCGTTTTCCTGGTCAATGGTTTGTTGTTGCGCCTCTTTTTGCTCTTTGTTGGGGCCGCAGGCGCTCAGTAGTGCCGTGGCCGCAAACAGGAAGCTTAATACGATAAAGGTTTTATTTTTTCTCTGGTTGTGTATCATGGTGGTGCAGTGGAATATAAAATTTACTCTCCTTATCTTCAGGATCTAATGAAACAGAATCGGTGTTGGCTTTGCCCTGTATCCAGGCAAATACCATTGGCAGGATGAACAGCGCCGCAAAGGTCGACATGATCAGACCACCAATTACCGCACGGCCAAGCGGCGATGTCTGGTCGCCTCCTTCGCCAAGGCCGGTTGCCATCGGTATCATACCTACAATCATGGCTAAACTGGTCATCAATATCGGGCGCAAGCGCAAGGCCGTAGCTTCACGTGCCGAGCGGAGTGCGTCGCCATTATGCTTGCGCAGCTCTTCGGCATTGGTGATCAATAGCACCGAGTTAGATATGGACACCCCGACGGACATGATCATACCCATATAGGATTGCAGGTTGAGCGTCGCCCCGGTTATCTTCACCATAAACAACGAGCCAAACAATACCGCAGGCAGTGTTGACAATGTAGCCAGCGACACCCTGAACGACTGGAAGTTAGCTGCCAGCATCAGGTAGATCACCAAAATGGCCACGATCAGGCCGGTTTGCAAGCTATCCAGCGTATCGGTTAATGTATCGCTCATACCGCGCAAGCCAATACTCATACCACGTGGTGGTTTGCCTACGTTTTTAAGGGACTTGTTCACATCGTTTATAGCCGTGCCCAAATCCTTTTTATAAAGATTGGCCGTTACCGACATGGTTGGTACAGCGCCAATATCGTCGTTCTCGCCGTAAGTGGTATCTGTTTTTATGCTGGCAACATCGCTCAATATCGGGCGTGGTGCATTTTGCATTACTGGTATCTCGCGAATATCATTCAAGTCACGCATCTGGTATTCAGGCACTTCAACTTGCACCAGGTAGCTCAAGCCTACCTTACTATCCAGCCATACATTCTTTTGTGTTAGGCGGGATGATGACAGGGAAGCAGTTACTGTACGCGAAATATCTCCTACTCCTACTCCAAGTTCTGCCGCACGCACACGATCAATATCAACATCAATAGACGGATATTTAAAGGCCTGTGCTATCTGTATATCGCGCAGGTAAGGTATTTTTTGTAATTCGCGCATTACCTTGTAGGCATAAACTACGTCTGCTTTCTTGTCCTTTCCGGTCAAGGCAACCTCTATTGGCGTAGGCGAACCCTGTGCCAATATCTTGCTGGTTAACTCTATTGGCTCGAACGACATTTTTACGTCCGGCATCTGCTTGTGCAAGGCTATTCTGAAATGTTCCTCCAATTCTTCCATATCAGTATGATAGCCTTCTGCCAGCTGTACCTGCATAACTGCTTCCTGCGGACCTGCCATAAACATATAAATTGGGTTTGTAGAGAACGATTGCGGATGCAAACCCACAACAGATGAGGTAATGCCCACATTCTCTTTACCCACTATCTTTTCAAGGATATGCAGTGCATTAAGTGTTATCACTTCCGTACGCTCCAAACGTGTACCGTCCGGCGCACGCAGGCGTACCTGGAATGTACCCGAATTTACCTTTGGCAATACGTCATGACCGATAATGGTAAACATCAAGCCAGCCAATCCGAGCGATAAAACGAGGTAAACAGTAACGATAAGCCCCCGGCGTGGTATCTGCTTATCCATATTTTTCAGAAACCATACCCTGAACCTGTCAAACTTCGATTCATCTTTTGAACCGGTATGTTCCAGGGCTCTTTTCACTGCGCCTTCTTTCTGATCCCACGGATCGCCTTCGTCGTCCATTGCATAACCGTCGGCATGGCTGCGGTCTTCATGCTCATTTTTCATCATCCAGTTGGCCATGATCGGCACAAAGGTTTGCGCCAGCATATAGGATGTGATCATGGCGAAGCCGATGGCTAATGCAAGCGGCAGGAACAGTGCTCCCGGTATACCGTGCATGGTAAACGCGGGCGCAAACACCGCCAGGATACAAAACAGGATAAGCAACTTGGGATAGGCGATCTCCTTACAGGCATCCCAAATTGCCAGCGCCTTTGGCTTGCCCATATCAAAGTGCTGGTGGATGTTCTCTATCGTCACCGTCGACTCATCCACGAGGATGCCGATGGCGAGCGACAGGCCGCTCAGCGTCATGATATTGATGGTTTGGTGGAACAGGCTGAGAAAAAATATTGAAGAGATAACACACGTTGGGATGGTCATGATCACGATGAGCGCGCCGCGCCTGTCGCCCAAAAAGAGCAATACCATTATCCCCGTCAGTATAGCGCCTATGGCACCTTCTTCTGCCAGACTCTTTACCGCGTTGATCACATATATCGATTGGTCAAACACGAACGACAGTTTTACGTCCGGAGGTACCAGTGCCTGGAAACGCGGCAGTGCTTTTTTCAGCCCCTGCACCACATCCCATGTAGAGGCGGATGCCGATTTGGTAATAGGCAGATAAACCGAACGCTTACCGTTGATGAGTGTATAGCCCTGCGTAATATCCGCGCCATCTTCAACCGTTGCCACATCCTTCATAAACACCGTTTGCACGCCGTTTTTATAGAGCGGGATGTTGCCGAAATCGGATATGGCTTTTATAGTGGTATTAACCGGTGCGATGTAGTTATAATCGCCCATGCGCAGGTTACCTGCCGGTGTGTTCTGATTATTGTCCGCTAACGCTTGCACTAACTGATCTGGCGTGAGGTTGTGCTCGCGCATCAGGTTAGGGTCGGCCTTTATTACTATGGTACGCTGGTTACCACCAAATGGCGCCGGCGCAACCAGGCCCGGTACTGTGGTGAATGATGCACGCACGTACACCAGCGCAAGGTCAAGCAGTTCGTTGTTGCTGCGTGTGGCGCTGCTCAATACCAGCTGCCCCACCGGCAGCGTGGAAGCGTCAAAACGCATTATAAACGGCGGCTGCGAACCATTCGGGAAGCCAGCCTGCGCCCTGTTGGTGTAGGCCGTGAGTTCGGCCTGCGCCTGGGCCATATTGGTACCTTCGTAAAAAGTTACTTTAATTAAGGTAAGGCCCTGTATATTTTTGGTTTCAATGGATTTTACACCATCAACAAAAAGTATCAGGTTCACATACTGCTTGCCGAAATACCCCTCCATTTGGTTGGGTGTGAAACCGCCGTAAGGGTGCGATACATAGATAACCGGCAGATCGAGATCCGGGAAGATATCTATCTTAATGGTGCGCACGGCATTAATGCCGAAGAAAAATAAACCCGCCACTATAACCAGTATAGTGATCGGTTTCTGTAGTGCGCCTTTGATCATTCCCATGGTATGCTATATTCTATATTAAAAATTATTGATAAAGATGTTAAAGTCGCCCGTCGCGGCAGATTTGTACAGTAAGGCCTGCCAAATGTTGTTCGAGGCGATATCCTGGTCTATCTCCGCACGGTTAAGCGTATAAAGCGCCTCGGTGAAATCAACAATATTGGTCAATCCGTTCTGATAAAGTGCGAATTTCTGTTTGTAGGCATCGCTCGCGGCTTTCACCTCAACCGGCGCCTCGTTATAATTCTTTACCGCGTTGCCGATCTTTGTTTCGGCAAGTACCTGTTCGTTATGCAGGTTCTGGCTTTGCAGATCGTACTCGTCCTGGTATTCTTTCGAGGTATACTTCTGCGCCTGCACCTGATAATGTACCCTGAACGGGTTGGTGAGGTTCCAGGTTACGCCAACACCAAACAAATAGTTATATCGCGTTGGGTCGGCGCCTGCGCCGTAGCTCGAATCAAAATTATAATCGCTTTGATTGGTGATGTAGCCGGATTTAAAGCCCGAGCCCTTGCCCTGATATAAACCAAACAAGGTAAATGTAGGATAGCTAAAGGTGTTTAAATATTTTGCCTGCTCATCGCTCTGCTTTATCAGGTTACTGTAGTATTGCAGCAACGGATGATCGGTAGTATTTACCTGCGATGCCTGGGAGATATTGAGTGGCACTTTGCTTACGAAGGTGCTGTCGAGAAAATAGTTCTGCGGATTTTCGCCTAAGTATTGCGAAAGCAGATTGGCCTGCTCCTGTTCGTTTTCCTGGGCGCTGGTAAGCGCTATCTGCGCGTTGGCAACCTGCGCGTTGGCCAGCGATGAATCCACACCCGGGTTAAGGCCATTTTTTACACGGGCAATAACCACACGCTGCACATCCTTGCTGCGGTTTAAATTATCAAGATTGGCTTTTACCAATTGCTGCGCTACCAGATCGTTCAGGTAAGCACTG
>JBQCIS010000289.1:0-7427 GCA_051953515.1 Mucilaginibacter sp. | reverse complement strand
AATTGCTTTAGTAATACGGGCAAGTCCCGTTCCGTAGCAATATTTTTCAGAACCTTCAATAAAGCCAGGCGATGTTTAGTATCCTCTATCGGAAGCCGGCCAGCTAACAAATCGGAGGTGTTATCGCCGTATAATTCACCTAAAGTAGTAATGGCCTGTAGCCTTACATCCGAATCCGGATCAGCCAGGCAAATACACATATCTTCGTAAAGCTCAAACCGGTGATAATTACGGGCCAGCTTCAATGCAAATGCCACCACTGTTTTGTTATCAGACTTTAACCACTGCGCTATTCCGCTAAAGTTTTCGGCGGGGATAAAAGACAACTCGTGCAGCAACCGGATTTGCTGCCATTCGGTAATAGGATAACGCACTACATCCAAAAACCTAAGCCCTTCAAACCCTAAAAGTTTTACAACGGCAATCTGAGCCTCCATGCGCACCAATTCGTTAGCGTTGTTGGTAAGGCGATATATTTTGGCTATATGTTCGCGCATCTCCATTTCAGCTAATTCCTGTATGGCCTGTGCTTTTACATGCCACTTGTAGCTTGCAAGCTGGGTAACCGCAAAATGATGTAGGTTTAACTGGAGATATAGCAGCTTTAAACCCTTCGCTGCCGATCCGCTAATATTTTTTTTTGCGCTTATGAGCTTATCGGTAAGTAGCTTTTTAAAATGCTGATCGGATGCCAGCAGTTTAAGGGCCCGTTTGGTTACAGGTATATTGTTTCCGGTATTGATATCTTGCTCATCAAAAAAAATGGCTTTCCGTATAAGCAGATCCGCGATCGTATTCCATTTTTTTAATTGACGCGCACGCTTGTTGCGCAGGTAAATGGTAATAAGTATAAAAACAATAAGCAACAATATAAGCCCGGTAAAGAAGAGAATGGCCAGGTTGAAATAATGTGGCTTAAATGTCATAGATATACCGAAATTAAAACGCCATTTAAATTGCGCCTTTAAACGCAAATCTTCTCACCCGCACGCTTAATTCATTCGGGCTAAAGGGCTTGGTTATAAAATCGTCTGCTCCCAGGGCAAAAGCCTCAAGCACCACATCTTCCTGCCCCATTCCTGAAAGTATGATGACAGGTGTTTCCAGATGGTGATCTTGCCGCAAAGCACCAATAATCTCGAGACCCGACATATACGGCATCATGATATCTGTGATCACCAGGTCGGGCGATTGTTCAAGTGTCTTTTGTAAAGCCTCTCTTCCGTCGTGCGTAATAATTACCTGGTATCCGTCTCTTTTAAGCCGGAATTCCAACATTTTTCGCATCAAATCGTCATCTTCGGCAATCAAAATCTTCATAGTTTTTCTTTATACGAAAGAACCCGCTTAAAGTTCTTTTACAGATTGCTAATAATCAAAAATAAACATTCCTCATGAACGGACGCTGTTGTTTCATCAATTTTTATTTATAATTTCGGTGCAGCAATTATTAAATGAATGGTAGAATATCTCCCTCCTATCCCGGAAAGTGAAACAAAGCGACTTTTAGAACTTTCCCGGCTTGATCTTGATTATTCGGCTATTGAAAATAATTTCAGGGGGTTTACAGAGCTGGCTGCAAAAATAACCGGCGCGCCGGTTTCGCTGATCAACCTCATAGACTCATTTACACAATGGACCATTGCCGAACATGGCCTACCCATACGGTCAATGGCAAGAGAAGATTCCGTTTGTCAATACACAATTATGGACGGCACCGATCATTTTGAGGTTAATGACCTTAAAGCCGATGACCGCTTCAAAGATAAGTTTTATGTTAACGGGCCCGATGGCTTCAATTACTATCTTGGCGTACCATTACGAAAAGAGGGTGGTGACAGCATTGGTGCTTTATGTATTTTAAATACTGAAAAACAAAAGCTATCTGATGAAAAAATTGACCTGCTAAAAAAAATCGCAGCGGAAATTGTTCATAAACTGGAAGACCTGGAAAAAAACCATGAATTATCTAAACGCGTGGCAACATTGCAAGAAAAAAATAAAGCACTGGCACGTAATGTAGCTGAACCGCTTGCGGGTATTTTGGGGATTTTAGGTGTAATGGTTGATCGTGGCGGAGATATTGAAACAAATGAACTGCTTGATTATGTAACATTAATGCAAAAAAGCGGTGAAATAATTCTACAGCATACCATCGCCGCTATTGATGCGGATGAGGGCAAGCACCACGAAGGGGCCGAAAACCTGCTTTGGCTTAAGGGAACAATAGAAAAACTGTACGTGCCGATATGTGAAAAAAAGAAAATTCAACTGCATGTAAGCACATCAGCACGAACGGAAAATATCACATTCTCTCCAAATCTTGTGTTACAAATTGTTGGCAATTTAGTTGCGTATGCGATAAGGCATACACCTGCATCCGGCAGTATTGACGTTAACTTAGTTTTAAAGATTGAAGCTGACGGCCAAAAGCTTAGCTTTGATATCGCTTACCCCTGCCCGGATACTGAAGCAAGGCTCGCAGCAAACATTTTTGCAAACACAATGGATGACGGTTCAATAAATGCTACCGGGCAACAGGTGTTGAGACTTGTTAAAAAGCTGGTAAATGATCTTAACGGTCAAATCGATGCGGGTACCACGGCCGACTTAAAGAACCGTTTTACGGTTACTATCGTACAAAAACAGCAATAATACGTAATGCATTACAAGGTATTGCAACAATCGACGAGAGAACGCCAGATCACTAAAAAAGTCGTCGATATTTTTAACGTTCGGTCTTACTCCTAAAGTTGAGTGCTTAAGCTATTCTTTTCAAAATAATCTACTTCAAGCTTAGCATCGTTTCTTTTTATTTTAGGGTACAGTTGCACGCCAGGACAATTTTAATGGTTAGGTACTTTTTGTTCAAATAGCGATGAATGGTATAAAACAGTAAAGTTTGGTAAAATCTATTTATCATGTTTGATCATCTGCAGTAAATGCAAACAACTTTTCCGTAAATCGGTTAGGTCAACCCTGATATAGTACTGCTGAGAAATTCTCATTTGCGTTAGCTTATTTCTGTACTTTTCAATGGTGGCTGCATCAAAAGTTATAAATGTTTTTTTAGCTTCGGAAGGATGCAAGCCGTAATCGAACTTAAAAATATTTTGCGAAAACCGGATACAGTCTAATGCTGCCGTATTATTAACGGATGCCTGAAATGTTGCTGCTTTCACATTATCATAATACGAAGAAATGCTGTCTGCCAGTGCCTGGTCGCCGATCAACCTAAAGTTACCAGAATTTATTAGTTGGCTTAATGTCCTTTCTGTCGAATTAAATTCCGGCAATACGGTTCCATATTTAAAAAACAAATGATATATTTTATTCTTTTGAGCACTATCAATTGGTCGGTTTTTTAACAATATGAGCAATGAATCTTGCCCTTTGCCTAAATTAACCCCTACGTTTATAACGTCTGATAGTTGTGCAGAATCCCTTTTTAAGTCGCTATAAAGGCTGCTGATATAGTTTTTTTCCTTGCCGCTATCTGATATGTGCTCGCGTATATTTTCGGCAACAAAACCCATAAAAACAGCTATAAATATCATAAAGCCTTCTAACAGGTATTCACGAAAATTCTTTTTACCGCCATGCGGTAATTCAGGATGATGATGTACTTCCATGCTGATATTAAACTATTATTTGCCGATTAATTTTACGCATATTTTAGTAAACTTTTGCCGCCTCTTTGCAACTGCTGATCTTACATTCCATTGCTTAACAAAAAGCCAGTCTTGTTAAACCCTATTGCAGATCTTCCCTGTAAACTGACTTTCCCCCATTACGCTCTTTTTAATAAGCCGGAAAACGGCATAAATCGTATCAGGTTTGGGCAACGATGGGCGAAACAGCTAAGCCCCCACTAAGTTAATGATTACCGGTTTGCTTAGCAACATGCTATTTCTCCCTTTCATTTATAAAATCTTTCACTCCCCCAAAAATTGTGTTTTTAAGTTATTGCTGTTTCAATATATAAGTTATTTTTTCCTATGTTAACAGGGTTTACATATTCAAATATCTGACTATGCAATTGAGCCATCACGAAAATGATGTTTGTTTAAACCGGCGTAACCTAAATAGTTTACTTTTATGAAAAACGAAAAAACGTATGTTTTTATTCCCGGAGGCTGGCAGGGTGCCTGGGCTTATGAGCAGGTTACCAGCAAACTGGAACGGTTAGGAAAAAAACACATTTCCTTAACCTTACCTGGTTTGGAACCACAAATCAAGACATCCAACCGGTTTATAAATTTGGATACCCACATCCAATACGTTGTCGGCCTACTTGAAAAAGAAAACATCACTGACGTAATTTTATGCGGCCATAGCTATGCCGGGCTGGTAATTACCGGTGTTGCAGATAGAATTCCGGAAAGAATATATGCCCTTGTTTATATAGATGCATATATACCCAAAAATGGAGATTCATGCTGGAGTTTAACAAGTGATTTATATAGAGACCGTTTTGAAACCGGAGCGAGAATTGATGGTTTCACAGTTGCTGTTCCGCCTGGGCCCGAGAATAGGAGACGACCACATCCGCTGGCAACGTTTATGCAAAGTTTGCAGTTGAATGGGAGCTATAAACAAATTATTAATCGGACATTTATTTTCCTCAGTGGGTGGGACTTTTCCCCATTTGTGAAACAATATGAGGATTTAAGAGATTCCCCAGACTGGCATGTAGAAGTTATACATTGCGCGCACAATGTAATGAGAGAGCGTCCGGATCAACTAGTTGATATTCTATCTAAACTGGAAGATAAATATCATTTGTTACATGGTTAAGGGTTAAATCTGATTGGATTCGAGTTATTTTAATACGCTAATTCGCATAAATCTTCTAAGTAAAACTCCGTTAACGTCGTTTTCGCAGATGGTACGGTCCGACCCCGAAAAGCCGGACCTTAAATAAGATTCTCGAACATTAAATTAAAGGTAAGAGAAACAAAATATGTATATTTTTAAATAACGATCCTTTACTATATCTTGAGTGAAGAATGTTAACCCTTCTAAAACAAAATATTGCCGGGCATATTTCCTTATCAGAGAAGGATTTGGAAGTGTTTTGCAACTTGTTTCAGCATAAGACTATTAAAAAAAAGAACTTTTTATTAAGTGAAGGTGATGTTTGCAGGTTTGAAGGCTTTGTTACCAGGGGGCTTTTCCGTGTTTATCATATCGATCAGAACGGCTTTGACCAAATCCTTTATTTTGCTATAGAAAATTGGTGGATCACGGATATCGACAGTTTTACCAATGGCACCCCCTCACAGCTTTATATAGAGGCACTTGAAGATAGTGAGGTGCTGCTAATTTCAAAAAAAGACAAGGAGTTTGCCTACATCAATCTGCCTGCAATAGAGAAATTGTTTAGGGTAATGACTCAAAAAACACATGTTGCACTGCAACGGAGAATGATAGACAATTTGAGTAAAACGGCCGATCAACGGTATGTTGATTTTATTGAAAAATATCCACAGCTCGTCCAACGGCTCTCCAATCTCCAGATCGCCGCCTACTTAGGAATAAGCCACGAATTTTTGAGTAAGATAAGGCGAAAAATTGCTGGTCGAAAATAAGTGCCCACTCCGCATTTATTGAACTTGTTCAATGTTTTTAGGCCTGTACAGTAAGCACCTTTGTTTCATCATTTAAATCAAAAAGATGAAACAATTAATTTCAACAGTATTACTAACCACTTTAATTTTATTCAAAATGGATGTACAGGCACAAAGCTTCAAAGTAATTGAAGCAAATAATTTAAAATTGCAGGTTTACAACGCGGCAGAAAACAGTTTTGGCGTAGCATCAGTCATCATATCAGGAAAAACGGATGCCGTGTTGATCGACGCGCAATTTACCCTGGCCGATGCTGAAAAGGTAGCGCAGGAAATTAAAAATTCCGGCAAAAAACTAACAACCATTTATGTTTCCTACGGTGATCCGGATTTTTACTTCGGCCTGGAAGTTTTCAAAAAATACTTCCCGGAGGTAACGGCTTATGCCACGGCAGAAACCGTTGAGCATATTAAAGCTACCGCTCAAAAAAAATTAGATGTTTGGGGCGGGCAATTGGGTAATAAGGTAACCTCAAATGTTATTTTGCCGCAGGTATTAAAAGGAACCAGCATTGATCTGGAAGGACAGAAATTAGAAATTGTGGGCATAGATGAGTTTCCAGCTAAAACATTTGTATGGATACCTTCCATTAAAGCAGTGGTTGGCGGTATTAATGTTTTCGGAACCACCTTCAACCTTTGGATGGCGGATGCGCAAACCACTGAAGCACGTAATCAATGGATAGCGGTGTTAGATAAAATGGAAAACTTACATCCGGCTATTGTAGTACCCGCGCATGCGAACGCTCAAAGTCCGTTTGACGTTTCGGCAATAGAGCATACTAAAAATTATATCCGGTTCTACGAAGAGGCGCTGAAAACCAATAAGACTTCAGAAGCATTGGTCAAAGCGATTAAAACAAAATATCCTGAGCTTACTTTTGAGGTAGCCCTGCAGATTGGTGCAAAAGTAAATACCGGCGAAATGAAATGGTAAATTAACTATCCCGTTCAGCCTGACACAACTGTCAGGCTGAACTTTAAAACCAAAGAAAATGACCAATTTAGAAATTGTTAGAAGCACCTACGAGGGTAAAACTTCGGAAGAAAACGGTAAAAATCTTGCTAAATGCGTGGCTGAGGATATTAGTTGGACAGAAGCAAAAGGCTTCCCTTATGGCGGAACTTATGTGGGCATTGAAAACATTAGCAAAAATGTATTTAACCGCCTGGGCGGCGAATGGATAGACTATAAATTTACACCTGAAGACTATGTGGCCAGCGATGATAAGGTGGTTGCCTATGGCACCTATACCGGAACCTATAAAATTACCGGCAAACCGTTTGCAGCACGTGTGGCCCATCTGTGGAAACTGAAAGATGGAAAAATTATAAGCTTTGAGCAGTTTGTAGATAGCAAAACGGTGAACGATGCGATGAATTAAGATGAATTTGTGATAACGCGTGCAATAAACCCGATCCCCCCGAGGTTAGTTATTATAAAAAGGCCAATAGCTGGATAAACTAACGTACGTTGACCACTGTTGGCTAATCTGAAAGTGACCATTTTTATTATTAAAATTCAATTGTTAAAAAAACAATTGAATTGGCGGAAAGCGTTCAATCAAAATGGTTGTTCCACCCTACTTTTAAATCGCCTTACAAATCAACACTGAATTATCAGGAACGAAGTCTTTGTGCTAATGTATTTATTAGCGTAGCTGAAACCTGTTAACAGGTAAGCGCTATCACCGGTGATAGCGCCCGACAATTTTTAAAATTTTAAACTTAAAAACAACAAATATTAATTTAAACATGCCGCAAAACCCCCATTGATTAAAAAATTAAATTTGAATA
>JBQCIS010000288.1:0-10148 GCA_051953515.1 Mucilaginibacter sp. | reverse complement strand
CCCGGTAAGGATTATTCTCATATACCTGGTGCAAACCGTGCTGATAGTAAATATCTACAAAAGCGCCGATCCCTTGACGGTTTTGACCAGACCCTTTAAACGCCACATTAATATAATGCCGCATATTTTCCTTGTCACCTGTGGCCGTGTTTTTATAAATTAATGCTTTATCGTTTATATTATTCATTACAAGATCCATTGCTCCGTCATTATTAAGGTCGACGTAAACAGCTCCGTTCGAAAAAGACGGAACACCTAATCCCCAATCCTGGCTTACATCATTAAATTGCACCCCGCCCTTATTCTGAAAAGCATAATTGTGAATTTTTACTGATGGTATTTGTTTAAGGATCTCCTTTTTAGGCGTTATAAAAAATGCATTTGATCTGTAAGTAACAAAATCATGATCTGTAACATCGCGGGGATAACCATTTGTAACAATGATATCGCGGTAACCATCATTGTCAAAATCAGTGATCAGCGGGGTCCAGCTCCAGTCTGTTTGCGACACACCGCTCAAGAAGCCGATCTCGCTAAATGCAGGGTGACCGATCTCATTATTTTCCCCAACAGACGGTCCTTGATTTAACTGAAGTGTATTACGCACATATTGGTATTGATAACCGTAATGGTCGAAATTCTGGATAGTATTATAGCTGCTTGGCCCCGACATCATTTTTTTCCGGTAATTATCGGGTGCACTCATATCCAGCTCAAATATATCCGCCAGCCCGTCATTGTTTATATCCTCAATATCTTGCCCCATGGCGTTAAACGAAGTATGCTTGAAATATTCTTTTGACTTATCCGTAAAAGTGCCATCATGATTGTTGATATACAATATGTTATTCGATAAAAAGTCATTGGTAACGTATATGTCTTTCCAGCCATCCTGGTTAATATCAGCTATAGTTGCACCATGCCCGTATCCTTCTATCTTTATCCCGGCGGCTAATGATACATCCTTAAATACCGGATGTTTAAGTTTCGGATCCCAGTCGTTCCGGTATAACCGCCCCATGCTTTTGCCGGTGCCCGTAACATTAATAGGCCTGAATTGGTTTGGATACTCAGACGGATTGGGCTCATTTACGGTCAGATACATATCGAGGTCGCCATCATTGTCATAGTCAAAAAAACTTGCCATGGTAGAAAAAAGCCGGATATCAAGCCCATATTCCTTTGCTTCTTCTTTAAAAATTGGCACACCATTTTTATCAACCCCTTGATTTATATATAATAAGTTTTGCCGCTTTTTGGGATCGTTTGAAAATGAATTACAAACATATATATCAAGTAACCCATCATTATTAATATCAATAACAGAAACTCCTTTTGCCCATCGTCCTTTTCCATCCACGCCAGCTTTAGCGGTTACATCCTCAAACTTAAAGTTGCCTTTATTGAGGTATAATTTATTTGCTACCATATTGCCCGCAAAATAAATATCCGGTAAGCCGTCGTTATTAAAGTCTCCTACACCAACCCCACCACCGTTGTATACAGTTGCGTTATCAATAGGATTAATTGAATCGTTTTCTGTAATCAGGTTATTAAAGGTAACGCCTGAACCTGAGGATGGCACCTGCACAAACAACGTATGTTTTTTACAGGAGAAAAGTGATATTGTTACAATAAAACCGGTAAGAAGTCTCTTCATAATTTAAATTGTAATATAAATGAAAAAGGCGGCGTTATATAAGCCGCCTTTTTTTAAACTTGCATTAATCAATAATTAATAGCCTGGGTTTTGGTGCCCCGATACAAGTGGATTATTATCAAGTTCTGCTTGAGGTATAGGTAATAATTCGTCTCTTCCCGGATGAAAATTAGCAATTGGCTCTGTAGCGAAATAGCCTTTTGGCCGCCATCTTAAAATATCAATATTCCGCAATTCTTCATCGCCTAATTCCACCATTCGTTCGTGCATTATGGCTTTAATAACATCCGCTTTTGTAGCTACTGGAAACTGAACTGTGGGATAAGGTGGCATGGCTACGTCAGGCCTCGCACGTACCATATTAAGATACGTTACCGCGCCGGCCAGGTCACCCGTCTCTGCGCTGCATTCAGCCAGATCAAGTAAAACTTCCGCATAACGAATGATACGTTGGTTGTTGCCTCCCGGATGAAAGCTTGCAGTAGCAGCGCTTTCCTGGTAGATGATCATGAATTTGCGCCAGCTAATCTTCTTGGTAACGCCATTAACTACCGAAGAGTTGCCGTTTTGATCGGCATCTGTTAATGTACTTTGACCATTATTATAAAGATCGCCGCTCTGATAAACACTGTACGAAAAACGCGGATCTGTTTTTACTGCGCCTGTAGCCGTATTTTCAAATTCGTTTAAATATTTATTTGAGGGGATAAGGTTTCTCCATGCAACGGGACAATACTCCTGGTTTCTAACAGTTGATTGTTCCTCTGTTGCGCTTTCACCTCCCCAATTGTATCCATTGTCGCCTTTGTCTACAAAAACAACTTCAAAAATCGATTCCTGGTTGAATTCAGTAGCCAGCTCAAAATTATCCAAATAGCGTGCTGTTAAAGAATAACCATCGGGGCCTGCAGTAGGTATTTTAAGAAATGCAGCCTTAGCACCAGTATAATCACCTTTTTGCATCAGCACTCTACCAAGCATGGCATTGGCAGCTGCAGCGGTAGCCCTTCCTTTATCGGTTGCTGATTTGCCTGGCAATACCGCCGCTGCATCCGTTAAATCCTGAATTATCTGTGCATAAACGTCGCTAACGGATGCACGAGGCTTAAAGTCGGTTGGGTTTTTTGGAACGGATGTTACCAGCGGAACTCCTCCCCACATAGTAACCAGATCGAAATATGCCCAGGCACGCAGAAACTTTGCCTCGCCTACAGATTCTTTTACATCAGCAGGATTGTCAGTAACATTTGGCGCATTATCCGTTACCACATTTGCACGGAATATTACGCCATACCAGCCATCCCATACCGAGTTCATCACCGGATTAGTGGGATCGTCTGTATTGTTATACAATTGCAATCGTGCAGCTTCTAATTGTCCGCCACCGGGCGCTACTTCATCACTACGGGTATCATGCACATAATACCACTCGCGCGACACGAGATTATTTTGGTGCACAAGGGCGTAAATTGCGTTAACTCCCGCCTTTAGCTGCGCTGCTGTTTTATAATAGTTGCCAGTTGTAAGATTATTTGGATCAGAAGTATTCAATGCTGTTTTTTTACAAGAGAATACGATCACCGTTATCGTTAGAACGATAATGGTTGACAATAAATAAATTTTTCCATGTTTCATAATATACACAATTTAATGGTGATTAAAATGTCACTTGCAGACCAGCCTCCAACGCCCTTGGTGAAGGGTATTGACCGTAGTCTATACCATTTGTCAGTGTCCCGTTCTTGGACCCTATTTCCGGATCAAGCCCTGTGTACTTGGTAATAGTGAACAGGTTTGTTGCTGATAAATAAACCCTCACTTTGCTTATATAATTAGCAGTGGCTGCTTTAAGCCAGTTTGGAGACAAACTGTACCCTAACTGAAGATTTTTCAGGCGCAGATATGAGCCGTCTTCTACCCAACGGGAGGATGGCCTTACGTTTGAGTTCGGGTCGCCGGAAATGGCTCTGGGTATATTGGTATTGGTATTGGTTGGTGTCCAGGCCTTAAGCACATTAACGTCTGAGTTAAACAACCTCGCCATACCCTCTTCTATGATTCTTTCAGCATTAAATATCTTATTCCCATACACGCCCTGGAAAAACAATGCAACGTCGAAATTTTTATAGCTTGCGTTATAGTTTAATGAATAGGTAAACTTAGGCAGGTAACTACCCAAATTAACTCTGTCCTTTGCATCAATTACACCGTCATGATTAATGTCCTTAAATTTAAGGTCGCCTGGTGCTGCGCCGGTTTGTGTGGCATGACCGCTTACGTCTGTTGCATTTTGAAATATGCCCTCAACTACATAACCATAAAAATATTGAATAGACTGGCCTACCGAGGTATTGGTAATTGGCCCTCCTCCGCCGAAATCCGCATCGCCGCCAGCTGTTATAGTCCCGTTTGCTGCACCTGTTAACGAGGTAACTTTATTCCTGTCCAAACCAAACACACCGGTTATATCATACTTAAAGTCGCCATTTGTTTTATGATAACCCGCAGTCAGTTCAATGCCGGTATTCTGCATCGAGCCAACGTTTGCGAGCGGAGCGCCTACACCCTCGCTTGGTGGTACAGGTACTGTTAAAATCAGATTATCCGTTTTCCTTTTATAAACCTCGGCTGACAGCGTAAATGCGTTTTGAAATAAACCAAGATCAAAACCAATATTTGTTGATTTGGTTACTTCCCAATGGAGGAAATAATTGCTTAATGCGCTATAATAAGACCCGTTACCCAGGTTACTGCCCGATAGAGAATTATTAAACGGATAGGTTGTACCGCCCGCAGAAACATTAGAAACGTAAGGATAATTTCCCAGCACCGTTCCGTTTATCCCTGTAACACCATAACCGGCACGTATTTTTAATTCACTTACTGCCTTTACATCTTTCATGAAGTCTTCCTGATCAACTTTCCAACCTACTGAAGCCGCCGGGAAATTTTCGTACTTATGACCGGGGGCCCAAACCGATAAACCATCACGCCGCAATGAAGCGGAAATTAAATATTTCCCTTCAAAGTCATACCCTACCCTACCTACTAATGATTCCAATACGTTGGTGCCATAAGTGTAATTAGTAGTGATATTGGTAGCGTTGTTAAGTGTGCGTATAACGTTATTATTTTGGTTACCAAAAGAATTTTGACTGTCACTGCGGTTGGTTTGTGCCTCATAAACCGCCACAGCTGAAAGATGATGTTTACCAAACGTTTTGTCAAACGTTAACTGTTGCGTATAAAGCGTAGTGGTGCCGCTGTTAGTGTTTTCGGTTATTGATGCAAGTGGTTGGCTTGAGGTACCACCGTCGTTATAAATTGGGGTGTATTGTTCTTGCCGGTTTGTTCCGTAATCAATACCATAGGTAGAGTTAAATTTGAGCCATGGTGTAAACTTTACGGTTAAATAAGCATTACCGTGTATTCCCACACCAAAATTTCTATTCTCGTTAATCAATGCCTGTTCTATCGGGTTTACAGGGTCTGAACCGTCGAAACTGCTTTGAGGACCGAAATAGCCACCCAAATTGTTTGGATCGTAAACCGGCAGATAGGGTTGCATCCTGATCACATTTGTAAGCGGTGTTCTGTTACCCGGCGGAATACCAAAGCGTTGGCGGGTTTCAGCAACATTAAATGTTTCGCCGATGGTGATAAACTTATTTAAATTATGGTCAGAGTTCATCCGGAAGTTTTTACGGCTGAAATTTGTCCCTACTGTAATACCATCCTGATCGAAATAACCAGCAGATGTAAAGAACCGCGAAATATCGTTACCGCCGCTTAATGAAATATCGTGCTGCTGTAAAACCCCTTTCTGGAAATAAGCGTTCTGCCAGTCTGTATTTGTTTGTGCGAAGGTTTGCGACGAGCCCGCATAAATAGGCTGGTTAAAGTTTGCAGATTGCAAACGCGGCGGTAGTCCGATACCTGCGGCCCCGTCTAAAGCCCTTTCATATTGTAAATATTGGTTGGTGTTAAGAAGGTCATATCTCTTGGCAACTTCCTGGAAGCCGGCGTATGAATCAAAGCTCAACTGAACCTTGCCACTGGAACCTTTTTTTGTTGTGATAATGATAACACCGTTAGTGGCTCTTGAGCCGTAGATAGCTGCGGCGCTTGCGTCCTTAAGTACGTCAACAGATTGTATATCTCTGGGGTCAAGCGCACCGATAGAGCCCGGAAATCCATCGATAATATATAAGGGGTCAGACCCATATCCTACCGAACTCACGCCGCGTATTTGTATAATAGGTGCAGTACCCGGTGAACCATTATTAGTAACGGTTAAACCCGCCACCCTACCTTGCAACGCCTGGTCAACTCCGCCAACCGGCAAAGCAGATAATGTTTTGCCGCTTACTGTTGAAACGGCACCGGTTACGTTGGCACGCTTCTGTGTGCCATACCCCACAACAACTACCTCATTCAATGATTTAGAATCACCACGTAGTGTAACATTAACTACTGATTTATCCGAAACAGTTACTTCTTTTGAAATATAGCCTACAAAGCTAAATACAAGTACTGCCTGCTCGTTTGGTACTTCAATGCGAAAGCTGCCATTGTTATCGGTTCCAACTGCAGTATTTGTTCCTTTTAATGTAACAGTTACCCCAGGGAGTCCTGCGCCCGAATCATCAGTTACTTTACCGGTTATAACCCTGTTTAAATCTGACTGAAGGGTACGCCCTATATGAGCTGAAACATTAGCAGCAAACGTGCAGTTTACAATAGCAACGCAAATAAATACCATTATAAACGCTATTCTCATGAAAGCACTTAGTAAATATTTTTTTTTCATACTTAGGTTTATTAATAAAAAATATTGTTTAAAAATCGGTTAGAATTCACCCTTATTTATGAATTATGCCTTCATGCCGTAACAATATTGGTCAACGGCCTATATTTATATGCAACATCAGTTAATGAAGAGGCCTTACTTGGTTTTGGCTAATAAGGGTTGTTTATTTATTCGTCGTTCGATCGGTGACCTGCAAAATATTAAATTAATAAGCAGCTCTTAATGTCAGGTACCAATGTAGTTCTACCGGGCCACTAACTGTGGTCGGCAAACAAAAGTCAATAGGTTATTCACTCATAATAAAAACATTTTAGGTCTGCAATCGATTGCTAAATTCAGCCAGGGCATGTCTTTTCCTATATAAACAATAATATACAGGTCAAATAGCCTTAATAATAAAAAATCGAGCTTGACAGAATTGCAGGTCGATGTACTGGTTTATAATTTTAACAGTTGGTTAATGTGAACTATTGCAACCAACAATGTAAAATTACTGCTGGAGCTAAGGTTTGTAACACATTTTTTACCATAAAAACACAACATTTGTCAACTGGAAATTTTTGCGACCGACCGGCCATTGTTGTCGCTGAAATTAAAACCCGTTTCATAAATTTTTATAAACTTTAACCTTTTTTCGCCAATCCTTAAGCAGATAAAGAACATTTATGATGTTTTACTGCACATATGTGTTAACGTTTTCGGAGAAATAATTACATCAATATATCCTTGATCATTCATGGAGATAGTTTTATTCATCGCTTCGGTCATTCCTTATAAACAAATACTATTTATAAACCTGCTGCATGATTGAAGAAAATAAACATATGAGATAGCTATAATATTGGAACTCAGAACCGGAGTCTTTCACATTTTGTTCTCAAGCATTATCATGAACCAAAGTTGACTTTTATTGCTGAATAGTGTCATAACATACTTTTTTGTAGGTATAGCTTTGGGGCAAGTTGTCGCAAACACTTTTTTCATCAAATCCGATTTTAATTATTCATATGCGTAATCAGCGTAACACCTTATTATTAATAGCTGGCTCCATGCTTTTGGCCGCATTGAAGCTGCATGCACAGTCGGCCATTTCAGGAGGCAGGATTGATCCAATAACAGACCATGATACTGCCAGAAGTATCGCTCCATTCTTTACTCCGGCAACCACAAAAAGAAAGAGTCCCGATTCAGAAGGATTTATTCAGCGCTGGTTACTTTTAGAACCCATAAACAAGTCTATTCGGAGTAATTTAATTTTTACCGATAACTACCTTAAAACCCAGTTCGAAACTGAATATTTTCCAAATCAGTTTTCGGTTGTCCCTAAAGACCAGGAAATGGTAAAGGTTGGCGACCAGGAATTAGTATGGTACGCGTTGGAGAGTCCAAGCTTTAACGTCAAACTATTTCGTTTTGCTTACGGATTAAAAAAGCATACCTATTCAGTATTGTTCTGGGCGGTAACAATAATCAACAGTCCGCGGGAAATAAAAAATGTAAGATTGGCAGTAGGCTCAAATGGAGGATCAGCGTGGTGGTTAAACGGAGAAGAGGCAGTGGTACTTGACGGAGACAGGCGTATGGTGATGGACGATTGTGTTTCGCCCCGGATGACTCTGCGTAAAGGGAAAAATGTACTACGCGGCGCATTAATTAACGGGCCTGGACTTAGTGATTTTTGTGTCCGCCTATTGGATGATAAAGGACAGCCAATCAAAGATATCACTATCAGTTTACAATAAATTAGTGAAGGATCTGCTATTAATATCGAATTTATAGCAATTGAGTTACCATGAAATTAACAATTAAAGTACTAAACAATATAATTCTGCTTTCAATTTGGTCAACCGGAGCGGCGATAGCACAGGTTGGCAAACCTTTTATACACGACCCGTCCACAATTGTACAATGTGATGGAAAGTATTATACATTCGGAACATTTGGTGGCGGATTAATATCAGAGGATGGCTGGACATGGAATGGCGGAGCAGTGCGACCCGGTGGAGGAGCCGCGCCTGATATATTAAAAATTGGCAATCGCTATCTTATTGCTTATGGCGCAACCGGCGGCGGCCTGGCGGGTGGGCATAATGGAAAAATATTGACTATGTGGAACAAAACGCTCGATCCAAAATCGCCGGATTTTAAGTACTCCACGCCCATTATAGTTGCCTCTTCAGATGGTATTGAAGATAGCGATGCAATTGACCCTGGACTCCTTCTTGATCCAACCGACGGAAAGTTATGGTTATCCTACGGTACTTATTTTGGATATATCCGCCTTGTGGAACTTGACCCCAAAACGGGTAAACGTATAGAAGGCAATAAAGCATTAAATATAGCAATCGATTGCGAAGCCTCAGATTTAATATACCGCGATGGATGGTACTACCTGCTCGGAACCCATGGGACGTGTTGTGACGGCCCAAATTCAACCTATAATATAGTTGTTGGGCGCTCCAGAAAGGTAACCGGACCATACGTTGATAATATAGGGAGGGAAATGTTGAGAGGAGGCGGGAAATTGGTGGTTGCAGCTGGCGACCGACTGATAGGCCCCGGACATTTTGGGCGTATAATACTTGAAGATGGCGTTGAAAAAATGTCATGCCATTATGAGGCTGATTTAAACCAGGGCGGACGCAGCGTACTGGGTATACGCCCATTGCTATGGAAAAATGGATGGCCCGTTGCAGGCGACAACTTCAAAGAAGGAACTTATGAGATTGAATCGGAACGAAGGGGATACGCATTGCAACTACGCGTTGACCTTGTAAGAATGCCAGGTGGAATGCGATTCAATCGCAATAATGATGAGCCGGTAAAATCCGAACCATCGCAGGAATTAACAGACGTAATTAAAACCTGGCCGACCGGGAATATTGATGTTAACTTGAGTGATTACATGTTCCGTCCTCATCAGAAATGGACGATTGCGGCGGTTCCTGATGCAGGAGGATATTTTGGCGGGCCGTATTATAAAATAGTAATTGCCGGGACAGACCGTGCATTAGCGGCCACAGCCGAAGCTGAGCTCATAACCGTTCCGGCGTTTACCGGCACGCCGGAACAGTTATGGCGAATTGATCAGTTAACTGACGGTACTTATAGAATTATGCCAAAGGCAATTCCAAACTCTAAAGAGCAGTTTGCTTTAGTGTCTGCCGGAGACAGCTCGCCTACGCTCGCCAAATTTGATATGAATAGTGATAATTCTAAGTGGAATTTCAGGGTTCACTAACAAACGAACCGTATTATTTTTTGAAGATCAGCTGCGTAAACAGATACAAGTCGTTCTTCCAAACGGGCCAATCGTGGTAACCTGAATCAACATGCCAGATATGAGGCACATCATGTTCCTTTAAATACAGATGCACATTTTTACTGATGTAAAAAAGACCGTCTTTGTCGCCGCAGGATACCCACAAAAGCTTTAGCTTTTTCTTAGCTTCCTGGGGGTTAGGCAACAGCTTTTCAGGTGGGAAAGTATTGGGTGCTGATGAAAAACCACCGATCCATGCAAAAGTATCCAGATTGGCCAGCCCAAAGTCAAGAGATTGTCCTCCACCCATAGAAAGGCCTGCCAATGCACGATCTAAACGATCTTTCTTAACCGCATAATGGCTCTCTACGTAGGGGATGATACTGCCGAGCAGATCCTTATCAAAAACGCCAAAC
>JBQCIS010000287.1:0-3743 GCA_051953515.1 Mucilaginibacter sp. | reverse complement strand
TACGGCCGCCCAATTATACAGTAATCAATCCTTTAAGCCATATAATAAGCCCGGCTGCATTGGTGCTGAATATGCGTGTTGAAAATACTGATCCGCCTAATATGCTGGTGTTTATCCTGCCAAGTACGGCAATAAACGGCGGTACCTCTTTGTATCCCCAGGCCAAATGATCGCCAAGGGCCAGATGCAGCAGCTCATCGCGCTGAAAACCAAAGTGTGCTAAAGCAAACAGATTAAGGATTACTTTTAATGCTACAAACAGCAGTATAAAGCCGGTATAGGTCGATCTGCGGTTCTGATACATATTGGAGGTAAAAGCTCTTTTAAAAGGTAAAAGCTGAAAGCTTAAAACTTAAAGGTATAAGAAAAAGCAGAAAGGTAAAAGAGGAAAGGTAAAAGGTGCTGAAAATACGGAACCTCTTGCCTTTCCCTTTTTCCTTATAAACGGACAATATCTGCACCTAAAGCACGCAGCCTTTCATCAATATACTGGTAGCCACGCTCTATCTGTTCGATATTGTAAATGGTAGATTTTCCCTGGGCCGATAATGCGGCAATGAGCAACGATACACCCGCACGTATGTCGGGCGATGTCATAGATATGCCGCGCAGCTTAACCTGGTTATCAAGGCCTATTACCGTTGCACGGTGCGGATCGCAAAGAATGATCTGCGCACCCATATCGATCAATTTATCCACGAAGAACAGGCGGCTTTCGAACATCTTCTGATGGATCAATACCGAGCCTTTTGCCTGTGTGGCTACTACCAGTACAATGCTCAAAAGGTCGGGGGTAAAGCCTGGCCATGGCGCGTCGGCAATGGTCATGATAGAGCCATCGATAAATGTTTCTATCTCGTAATGATCCTGCGCCGGAATATAAATATCGTCACCTCTGAGTTCCAATTTAATACCCAGGCGTTTGAAAACATCCGGTATCATGCCCAACTCCTTGTATTTTACATCTTTAATGGTAATCTCAGAGCCGGTCATTGCAGCAAGGCCTATAAAAGAACCTATCTCGATCATATCCGGCAGCATACGGTGAGTTGTTCCGCCCAGTTTGCTCACGCCTTCAATGGTGAGCAGGTTTGAACCAATGCCGCTGATCTTTGCGCCCATACTGTTTAGCATTTTGCAAAGCTGCTGCAGGTAAGGCTCGCAGGCCGCGTTATAAATGGTGGTAATGCCTTCGGCCAATACTGCTGCCATCACAATGTTGGCTGTTCCGGTAACCGAAGCCTCGTCCAGCAACATGTAAGTGCCCTTCAGATTGGTGGCATCTACATTATAAAAACTGCTTTGGGCATCATAGTCAAAACGTGCGCCCAGTTTTTCAAAGCCCAGGAAGTGGGTATCCAGCCTGCGGCGACCGATCTTGTCGCCACCCGGTTTTGGAATGGAAGCCTTGCCGAAGCGTGCAAGCAGCGGCCCAACGATCATGATCGATCCGCGTAAACCGCCTCCTTTTGATTTAAAAGCGTCCGACAGGAAAAAATTCTGGTCGATATTTTTTGCTTCGAAACTGTAAGTATCAGGCGATAACCGTTCAACGGTAACGCCCATATCACCTAACAGCTCAATGAGCTTATTTACGTCTTTTATATCGGGTATATTGCTGATAGTGACTTTTTCTTCGGTTAGTAAAACTGCCGAAATCACCTGTAAAGCCTCATTTTTTGCACCCTGGGGAGTGATCTCACCCTTAAGGCGCTTGCCACCGGTTATCTGGAAAGCATTATTCATTTTGGTTTCTTTAGTTGATGTTTAGAACGCCGTATTTAACCGGCTTGCCTGCGCAAAGATTAAAATAATTCTCCTATCAGCATTGCGCAAACTATCAACAAACTTCAACATCCGGGGTTTACCAACAATGCTGAAATTTATCATAGTAAAGACACAGATCATGATCCGCAAGTGTCTCCACTATGAACCATGACCTGTGAACTATCTTCAGTTAGAACTTACGCTGCCCGCTATTATTGCGGTTTTGGTTGTTCTTCCGCTGGTTGTTATTGTTCTGGCGGTTACGGTTCTGGTTTTGGTTGTTTTTACGCGGGTTGTTACTACTCTGCGGCGGACGGAACTCAACCTTGCTCAGGTTAACATTCTCATCCAGCTTTAACTGACCGCCCGACATGGCGTATAGGTCGGCAAGGATGCTTTCATCCGCAACCGAATCCTTGTTCCACTGCACGTAGGCCATCTTCATGAAATTAGCTATGGCCTGCACCATGTGCTTTTTACGTTCGGGCTCTTCAATGTTTTTGGCTTTTTCTATCATCAGTTCGATAGTTTTGCCGTAGTGCTTGTAGCGGATACGCTGGTGCGGGTAATTAAGCGGCTGCGGCTTAATGTGTATCGAATCGGGCGTTGGTTTCGGATATGGAGAGTCTACATCAATCTGGTAATCAGATATAATATGCAGGTGATCCCATAATTTATGTTTAAAGTCGGCAACATCGCGCAGGTGCGGGTTCAGAAAGCCCATCAGGTCTATCACTACCTGCGCATAGCGGTTACGTTCTTCTTTGGTAGGCAGCGCAACAATGTACTTAACCATGTTTTGTACGTTGCGGCCATACTCGGATAATATCAGTTTATTCCGGGTGGAATTATAATCAAATTCAGCCATAATAATTTTATGCTATGTAAATAGTATCAGTTGGGGTATAAAATCAGCCGGCGACTGCGCATGGCATGCGGCCAAAGTTGAGTTGCTGTAGAAAAGCGTTACAAATATAAATATTTATCTGATAACAAGCGCTTAGTGATTTGTGTTTGTTGTGCTGGCGCGAGTTTAGCTAACAAAAAATACTGTCATTCTGAACGAAGTGGAGAACCTGCCAACACTGGTTTCAGTCTGTGACTGAAACCATGGATACCGTCAGTTTTAAACTGACGGTATCTCAAAGCTTCAGTTAGAAACTGAAGCCAGTAAAAGCCAGCACCTCCCCAAACTAAACACAAATCACTAAATTAGCATCATGCTTACCATAACCCATATCGATATTTACCGCTTTAGTATACCTATGGTGCCTTTTACCATTGCAACCGGCACGATGGATCATGCGCAGAATACTTTTATCCGAGTACATACCGATGCCGGTTTTTATGGTGTGGGCGAATGCTCTGCTTTCCCGATGATTGTTGGTGAAACGCAGGATACCTGTATCATTATGGCGCGGGAATTTGCCAGGTTATGGAAAGGCAAGGATGCGCTGGATATCAAAGCACGTTTAACGCAGCTAAACGATTTCACCGCAGGAAACACCACTATAAAAAGCGCTTTCGATATGGCATTGTATGATATTGCTGCCAAGAACGCCGGGATGCCCTTGTATAAATTTCTTGGCGGGAAAAAGCGTGAGGTGGAAAGCGACATTACCATTGGTATTGCCAGTCCGGAGGAAATGGCGCAGAAGGCCATCGGGTTTCAAAAATCCGGCGCAAATATTTTAAAGGTAAAGCTGGGCAAAGGTGCAGAAACGGACGTGGAGCGGATAAAGCATATCCGCAATGCCGTTGGCGACAGCATGAAGATACGGATCGACGCAAACCAGGGCTGGAGTTTTGATGAAGCCGTTTACGCCTTAAAGGCGCTTGGCGATTATGCTATACAGTTTTGCGAACAACCCATGCGTACCTGGTATGATGATAAATTGCCCGAACTGATGCGACTGTCGCCGGTAAAGATAATGGGGGATGAAAGCATTTATAACCATCACGATGCCCGCAAGCAG
>JBQCIS010000286.1:0-9059 GCA_051953515.1 Mucilaginibacter sp. | reverse complement strand
TTCTTTTCAGCACCCATACTCAATTAATCCGCGGTACAAAACCGCTGTGGCATATTTTTGCATGGAATATGCCGTTGACCAATCAATCAAAACTTATGCAGGCGGTCTCGGATACCTGGCCGGTTCATTTATGCGAAGCGCATACGAGCTTTGCCAAAATATTGTTGGTATCGGCATCTTATGGAAATATGGTTATTATGATCAGAGCAGGAAACAGGATCAAACCATGGAGATTGCTTTCCGGGAAAAAATATATCATTTCCTTATTGACACTAAAATCAAGTTTAAAATAAAGATATCCGGCTACGATGTATGGGTAACTGCTTTTTACCTGCCCCCCAATATTTTTAAAACCGCTCCCCTATTTTTCCTGACAACAGATCTGCCTGAAAACGACCATCTCGCACGAACTATTTCATATAAATTATACGACTGTAACCCCGAGACGCAAGCAGCGGCGGCAATATTACTTGGCGATGGCGGAGCCAGGCTTCTGGAACAGCTGAATTTCCGGCCCGATTTATACCATTTAAATGAATCGCATGCATTGCCGCTGATCTTTTATTTATACAGACAGTATAACTCGGTAGCGGAGGTGCAGAAAAGGGTTGTATTTACAAATCATACTCCTGAACCGGGCGGAAACATTAAATCGGATATCTACTTGTTGCATAAAATGGGATTTGCCGGTGATATTCCGCTTGAACAGCTAAAGAAAATCACCCAATGCAATGACGATTTGCTGGATCATACACTAACGGCCCTTCGCTTTTCCGGAAAGGCAAATGCAGTTTCTGGTATGCACCTGAACACGCTTAAAGAAATATGGAATGGCTTTAACAATATATGTGAGCTAATATATATAACCAATGCGCAGAGCTATGAATACTGGGCAGACAAACAGATGTATAGTGCTCTTGCAGCTAATGATGACAAGGCTTTGGCAGAAAGAAAAAGAGCCTGTAAACTGCTACTTTTTGAAGAAGTAGCTGACCAGTGCGGCGTATGGTTAAATCCGGATGTGCTGACAATTGTATTCGCGAAGCGATTTGCCGGCTATAAGCGGGCAGAGTTACTATTGCACGATACCGATTTCTTAAACCGGCTGTTAACTAACGAAAAGCAACCGGTTCAGTTGATATGGGCAGGAAAGCCATACCCTATGGATTACCCGGCAATTGCAAGTTTTGATAAATTGGTGAATATGTGCAAATCCATGCCAAACTGCGCTGTACTTACGGGTTATGAATTGAAGTTATCCCGTTTGCTTAAACAAGGTGCAGACGTTTGGCTGAATACACCACGGCGAACACATGAGGCTTCGGGAACCAGTGGCATGTCTGCTGCTATGAACGGTTGCATCAACGTTTCTATTCCCGATGGCTGGTTTCCGGAATTTGCCAATGATGGCATAAATAGTTTCGTTATTCCCAATACAGAGGTAACAGAGCATAGGTTCCAACAGGATGAAACCGATGCTCATAATTTATATCATTTGCTTTCCGCTACTGTCGTACCCATGTATTATGACGCGCCTGCGCAATGGGCAGCGATGATGAAGAACAGTATGAAAGATATTGTTCCACAGTTTGATAGTAACCGTATGGCTGATCAATACTATATGAAACTTTACACACCATAAAAATTATGGCAACACCCCCTGCTCTGCCATTTTCTTAATAATTAACTGTCCATATTCATGTGCAAGACTTTCTGAATCGGTTGGATTGAATGATTGCGTCTGAACGGAGTAAAGCAGTTTTTGCGTACTCATCTCATAGAGGTTACTTTCCCAGAAATAGCGCGTATCGGTAACGTAATACCCAGGCTCGTAAATACGGTGGTAGATAGCGGTATGATAACCCCAGAAATTCCAGTAATAATAACTATAGGGCGAATAATAATAAATGTGGCCAGGAATGTAATTTTTCTCTTTTTGCTTATCCAGCAATACAATAGTGATAACAGCATCCACACCGCTGTTTTTTAATTTATCCATTGCTGCCTGCTCATCCATTTTATCAAATGCTTTGGGCCCGTACTCCTGCATTGACGATACCGCATTATAGCCCATGGAGCGCAGGTCGCCCACCATGTGGTTTTCCATATTTTCCTGTAAGCGCCGGTCGGCTGTATGGATCACCCCCAATACCATGATCTTCTGAAATCGTTGAGGAACAAGGTCCGGAGCTTTCCAGGCCGAAGTAATTCTTGAGGTGCCGCAGCTCATCATAAACAATAAGCTAAAAGCGGCAAGTAATTTTAATGTTTTCATAATTGAGTAAAAAAACGAACCCGGTTGTTGTGCAGGCGCAATGCAAAACACAACAACTGGGCATCTGCTAACACTAATTATTTAAATTCACCTTTTTCGTTAAGGCTTACTTTAACTCGTTGGTCACCGTTTTCCAGTACAAGCTTGTACAATTTGTTCACAATATTTTTTTCATGATAGTAATCAACCAGATATACATCCTTGGATATCGCCCAATTCGGAAAGCGTTTTGTCACGGCTGCAGTAACTTCTTTCGGAAGCTGCACGTTCTTATACTTTTCGGCGGTGCGCAATAGCTTGCCATTCTTATCGTATGCAGCCAGTATCCTCCCATCGGGGATATAAAAGGAAATAAAATAATTATCATAATCCTCTTCATAATACGGCGATTCTTTAATATTATATGTTGCAGCCTGCGCCTGAAGCAGCTTTACCGGTTGCGGCTGTCCCTTATAATCAACCGCGTTAAGGTATTTGTAACTTGTGGCAGTGATCCTCACCTCAGGAAGGGTGATTTGTGCAAAAGAAGTATCCGGAAATGCCATAAAACAAACAATTGCTGTAACGATAATTTTGATAGCTCTTGTGATTGTGCGTCTGTTTCCGTTACGCACATGCGTAAAACATTGGGATGTTGATTGGCCGGACACGTGTTGCCGGCTCTGGATTCTTGTTTTCATAGTTTTAGGAATTTGAATAAATAAAATAAACTGAAGACAAAGAAAGCCGCTATACCGTACCCGGGGAATGACTGTTGTCAACACATAGATTGATATTTGTCATGCCGGTGGTAAAAAAAGACGATTATGCACGATAATTTTAGTCGCCCCAAAAAATGCTTCGTGACACAACTGTGATAAACATTAGATAAGTGGGTGATGAAAGTCACTGAAAACGGGGTAACTGCTGATCTAATTTTGCTTAACCAAATAAGAGCAAGATGATAAGCAAGCCCTTAAGTTATTTTTATCTATCAACGGTAACATTCGTATTAACTTGCGCCTTTACTGTAAAAGCGCAGGATAGCGTTCACAACATCAGTATAGACAGCGCTGTTCATAGCGCGCTGGTGCATAACCACCAGACGGCAATGGCAAAACTGGATGAACAAATAGCCTTAGCCAATTACCGCAGGACCGACGCAGTTTTCCTGCCCGATATATCGGCAAGCTACGCGGCCTATATCACCAATGACCCATTATCGGCTTTCGGGTTTAAGCTGGAACAACAGGCAATTACACCGAATGATTTCAATCCGGCATTACTCAATCATCCTGACAGAACCAGCAATTATAATGCAACGCTGGCCGTAAAGCAACCGGTAATTAACCTTGATATGTGGTATGCGCGCAGAGGAGCAAAACTTCAGACCGCAATGTATACATACACTGCTGAACGGGCTCGTCAGAACCTCGTTTTTCAAGTTCAACAAGCATGCATTCAACTACAGCTCGCTTACAATGTGACGAATGTACTGGAACAAGCCAGGCGCACCGCTCAGGAGGCATACCGGTTTACTAACGACCGTTATCAGCAAGGCCTTCTTCAAAAATCAGATGTTTTGAATGCCCAGGTACAGTTAAACAACATGGAAAGCGATCTGGCAAAAGCCAAAAGCGGTATAGCTAATGCATCAGACAACCTCAGCACGCTTATGGGGAACACTCCGGGAAACACCTATTTAATCACTGACAGCCTTAACCTCAATTTGATTAATCACGATGCGCTTGTGCCGCAACAGCGCGCCGACCTGGCTGCAATGCAAAAAGCTGTGGAAGCATCGGACATGTTGGTCAAATCAAATAAAATGGGTTATCTGCCTAAATTGAACGCTTTTGGAAACTTTCAGTATAACGATAGTCACCTAACCGGTTTTAGCGCAAACAGCTATTTCGCCGGGCTTCAGCTATCATGGTCGATTTTTGACGGCAACAGAACGCATCGTCAGGTGGAAATACAAACATTAGAAAAAACTAAGTTAACTGAGCAGTTCGCCCAGCAAAAAGACCAGGCACAGTTGGAACTGAATAAAGCGCTTCGCGACTTATCAGATGCAAACACCGCTCTTAAATTACAGCACTCCGCAGTGGAACAATCTGCTGATGCACTGCGTATTTTACAAAACAGGTATACCCAGGGACTCGTCAATACCACAGATCTGCTGGCTGCACAAACCCAACTTGCACAGCGCGGACTCGCCCTCGCTCAGGCAAAATTCAATGCGCAACTGGCAATAGCTTATATCAATTTACTAACTGCAACTACCAATCCTCAATAATCATAATGCAAATGAAAAAGTCATATTTACATATTCTCCACCTCGGTGCCGCGGCCCTTTTGGTTTTTGCCATAAACGCGTGTTCATCTCATCCGTCAGGGAAAGGTGCTCAATCCGATAGCGCCGTTACTGTCACTATCGCAAAGGTTATGGGAGCAAATGACGGCCAGATCAATCTAAGCGGCCAGTTATCGTCTACGCAAACGGCCGCTATCAGCACCCGTATAATGGGGTATATTACCGCCATTCATGTTAAAATTGGCGATAAAGTACAAAAAGGCCAACTGCTGGTAAGCATTGCCAGCCAGGACATAGCAGCAAAACAGGCCCAGTCTGATGCAGGTGTTGCGCAGGCGCAGGCAGCGCTTGAAAACGCAAAAAAGGATTATGAGCGATATAAAATTTTGTATAGTCAGCAAAGCGCTTCGCAAAAGGAGCTGGATAATATGACGCTGCAATATCGCTCTGCTCAGGCACAGTTTACAGCCGCTAAAGAAATGCGAAATGAAGCCAATGCCAACATGGCTTATGCCAATCTTACCGCGCCATTTTCGGGTACTATTACACAAAAATTGGCCGATGCGGGCAGCATAGCAAATCCAGGCATGCCATTGCTGATGCTTGAACGCGAAGGCACCTTCCAAATAAACGCTTATGCCACGGAATCACAGATCGGGCTGCTACACATTGGCATGCCTTTAACTGCTAACGTAAGTGCTGCTAACAAAATATTGAATGCTACGATCAGCCAGATCAGCCGCTCCGCTGACAATACCAGTGGACAATATCTGCTAAAAGCCAATATAGCAGATGATAAGGCAAGCGGTTTATACTCCGGCATGTTTGTCAACTTGTCGATACCTGTTGAGCTTCAGAGCAATAACTATGATAACCAGCTATGGGTTCCGGTTTCGGCTATTGTTCACCAGGATGAATTGAATGGTATCTATACAATAAATAACGACAATAGGGCTATGCTGAGATGGTTGCGTCTCGGCAAGGTTCAGGGCGATAAAGTGGAGGTACTTTCGGGCATGTCTGCAAATGATACTTTCATTTCGGGCGCCGACGGACGATTGTATAACGGCGTTCCGATTAAAATAAAATAAAGGTTGCACGCAAAAAACAATAAACATGGAAAAAGGATTTGCAGGTAACATTGCCAAAGCATTCATCACGTCAAAGCTCACTATACTGCTAATGATCGCCTTCTTACTGATGGGCGCTTACAGCACCTTTCTGATGCCGCGTGAGGAAGAACCGCAAATAGAAGTACCGATGGTTGATATAATGATCGGCTATCCCGGCGCTCAGCCAAAAGAAGTAGAGGCGCGTGTAACCGCACCGCTTGAAAAAGTTGTATCCAATATAAAGGGCGTTGAATACGTGTATTCAACCACCATGCAAGGGCAGGCAATGCTTATTGTACAGTTTTACGTAGGTGAAGATGTTGAGCGCTCGATGGTAAAATTGTATGCCGAGTTGATGAAAAATATGGATAAGCTGCCGCAAGGCGTAACGCTGCCACTCATCAAATCGAGGGCTATTGACGACGTACCAATGCTGGGTTTAACCGTATGGAGTAAAAATTACGACGATTACCGGTTAAAACAAGTTGCTGAGGTTTTGACCAGCGAAATTAAACAGATACCTGATGTGGCGGCTGTAAATATCATCGGCGGACGCAGCCGGCAGGTAAAAGTGATTTTGGATAAGGATAAGATGGCCGGTAACCATGTTGATTTTTTAAGTATTACCAAACAATTGCAGGCCAGCAATACCCAATTACCAGCCGGAACACTGCTACAGCAAGACAGTGCTATTAATATACAAACCGGCAATTTTTTGCATACAGCTGAAGATGTTTCCAATCTGATAGTTGGTTTTAACGGACAGCAGCCCGTTTATCTTAAACAGGTTGCACGGGTTGTTGATGGGCCTGAAGTATCAAATCAATATGTTTATTATGGACGCGGAGTTGCAGATACCTCAAAAATTGCAGCAGCTGGTGTCGATTATCCGGCTGTAACTATTTCAATAGCCAAAAAGAAAGGTGCAGATGCCATGAAGCTTTCAGAAAGCATTTTGAGCAAGGTTGAGCACCTGAAACAAACAATTATCCCAAATGATGTACACGTTGCCACTACCCGTAATTATGGTGAAACTGCCTCGGCAAAAGTGAGCGAATTGTTGTTACACCTATTTATAGCTATTGTAGTTGTTACCCTGTTTGTAATGTTGGCTATGGGATGGCGCGGCGGTTTGGTTGTATTTCTGTCTGTACCGGTAACATTTGCGCTTACTTTATTTGCTTATTATTTTCTGCATTATACGCTCAACCGTATCACGTTATTTGCTCTTGTATTTATTACGGGTATTGTAGTGGACGATTCCATCATCATTGCCGAAAACATGCACCGGCATTTCAAGATGAAGAAGCTGCCATTCTTACAGGCAGCGCTGTATGCCATTAACGAAGTAGGCAATCCTACTATCCTGGCAACATTCACTGTAATTGCGGCTGTGCTTCCTATGGCTTTTGTATCCGGCCTGATGGGCCCTTACATGAGTCCGATGCCCATTGGCGCATCCATTGCCATGATGCTCTCGTTAATTGTGGCCTTAACGCTTACGCCCTATCTCGGCTATATCTTTCTTCGTGAGAAGGATAAACCTGGTAAGGAGAAAGCAGCAGTTAAATTAGAAAACACAAAAATTTATAAAATCTACTACCGTTTTATTAGCCCCATGCTTGAAGTGCGGTGGAAACGCTGGGCATTCATTTTAGGAACGGTCACCATTCTTTTGGGTTCAATGGCCATGTTTTATACGAAAGCGGTTGCGGTTAAAATGTTGCCGTTTGACAACAAAAATGAATTTCAGATAGTAGTTGATATGCCTGAAGGCACCCCACTGGAACAAACTGCCGTGGTGACACGGGAAATAGGTGCCTATGTTTCACATCAGCCTTTGGTTAAAAATTACCAGGAGTATATCGGCACGGCTGCGCCTATCAGCTTTAACGGACTTGTACGGCATTATGATATGCGCCGGGGCGATAATGTGGCCGATGTACAGGTAAATCTGGTTGATAAGGGCCAACGAAGTGAACAGAGCCATGCCATTGTAAAACAGATGCGCGCAGCTGTACAGGCTATTGGTAAAAAATTTAACGCCAATGTAAAAATGGTTGAAGTTCCACCGGGACCGCCTGTACTGTCAACCATGGTAGCAGAAATATATGGACCGGATTATGATCAGCAAATAGCCGTTGCCAAACAAGTTAAAGCTATAATGGAACAAACGCCGGATGTTGTAGACATTGACTGGCGCGTAGAGCACGACCAACCAGAATATCGCTTTGTAGTAGATAAGGATAAAGCAATGCGGTTAGGTATTGCGCCGGCACAGGTAGCTGCGACCATGAATGCAGCATTAAGCGGGCAAAATGCAGGCTTGCTCCATACCGGTCATTCATTTGACCCGGTTAATATATCTCTGCAGTTAGCTGATAACGGTAAAACGGATATTAACGATCTGAAAAACTTAAAAATAATTAACCAGCAGGGAAACCCGGTCCCGATTGGCAGCATAGTTACAGTAGTGAATGATGTTAAAGAAAAAAGCATCTATCGCAAAAACCAACGCCGAGTGGTGTATGTAACTGCTGATATGGCCGGCAAGCTGGAAAGCCCATCCTATGCCATGAGTAAAATATCCGATCGGTTAAGTAACATTAAACTCCCGAAAGGCTATACGCTTACCGAAAACTACACCAGGCAGCCCGATCTTGAAGATAATTTCACTTTAAAATGGGATGGAGAATGGCAGATCACTTATGAGGTGTTCCGCGATTTGGGTATTGCATTTCTGGTGGTTATTATTATCATATATATGCTTATTGTAGGCTGGTTTCAAAACTTTACCGTGCCGCTAATTATGCTTGCGGCGATACCATTATCGCTTATAGGCATTATTATTGGCCATTGGCTAATGGGCGCGTTTTTTACAGCCACCTCAATGATTGGCTTTATTGCCCTGGCCGGGGTAATGGTACGCAACTCCGTATTGCTTATCGATTTTATCAACATTCGGCTAAAAGAAGGTATTCCGTTAAAGCAGGCCATCATCGAAGCCGGTGCTGTTCGCACCACGCCAATTTTGCTTACAGCCGGTGCAGTGGCTCTTGGCGCTGTAATTATCTTGTTTGATCCCATTTTTCAGGGGTTGGCAATATCGCTTATGGGTGGTACCATCACCTCTACCTTTCTAACACTTTTGGTGGTGCCTCTGCTATACTTTAAAATGATGCGGAAAAAAGAATTTAAATCTAATAACTAAGCGTATGAAAATGTTAATCGTTTTGGGTTTACGCGAGGATGATACCCGGATACAAGATATATTTAGTAAAGCAGGTATACCGGTTTACAGCAAGTTCAACACAGCTGGTTCAGTCCCCAACAATCAAGACCTGACGGATGAATGGTTTGCAGCTTCTGGCGGCGA
>JBQCIS010000285.1:0-10470 GCA_051953515.1 Mucilaginibacter sp. | reverse complement strand
GATGCGTTTGCAATTTCCATCCCGGTAAGGTCAATCACCATGGTTTGGAAATTGAGCAGCGCCTGCAGGCGGCCCTGTGCAATTTCGGCCTGGTATGGGGTATATTGTGTATACCACCCTGGATTTTCGAGAATGTTGCGCTGGATAACGCCGGGCACGATCACGTCGTAATAGCCCTGGCCGATGTATGATTTAAAAACTTTGTTGTTTAACGAAGTTTGTTTCAGCGTGTTCAGATAATCAAACTCGCTTTTCGCTGCTGGTAAGTTGAGCGGTTTTTTTAGCCTGATGCGCGCGGGAATGGTTTGGTCGATCAGTTCATCAACCGATGTTACACCAATAGTTTTTAGCATTTGCGCGGTGTCTGCTTCATTTGGAGCAATGTGGCGCGACTGGAATTTCTCCTGGTAATCTGTGTTCAGCTTCATGTGTCTTTAGGGTTGGCCAGTTAAACCGCTGCAAAGGTACAATTTTAGGTGGTGAGTAACAATTAGCTAACAAAGTATTGACAATGCTTTTACAACCTGCTGCACAGCAAAGTAAAGTGTTTGTTTAACAATAAAATGGTTAATTTAGGCTGCCTTATTTAAACTATGCTACTGCGGAAACCTTTACTCTTATTACTACTGTTTTTTTGCTGCGCGAAAGGGTTTTCCGCAACCTTTGTGGTAACCAGCAATGCGGATAGCGGGCCAGGAACGCTGAGGGATGCGCTGACGCAGGCGGCTGCGAATGGGACTGCTGAGAAGGATTATATTACGTTTAACCTTGCCGATCAAAGCGAAGCCGGAAGAACAATAACCATTTCATCTCAACTACCTTTGGTTTCGTCTAACTTGGTTATAGATGGCACCACTCAACCAGGACAAGTTTTTGGGGTGAGTAACGCCAAAATAATTTTGCAGCCAAATTCAACATCGGCTATTTTCGATCCATTTGTACTTATTAACGTAAATGGGTTTGAATTATATGGCTTGTATATAAGAGACTTTATAGGCGTTGCTCCGTTTAATGTATCCGCAGTATTATATGTACGGCAAAGTGATAATATACAAATTGGTGCATCAGGCAAAGGCAATGTAATTTCCAATAATGGCTATATCTTTTCATCTGGCGTATTTGCTTATTATTCCGGTACGGTTAGTAGCACGTATGGAATAAATAATCTAACCGTATCTGCAAACTTTTTTGGATTTGAACCCGATGGAAAAACCGTAAGAGGATCGACATTAGGGTATGCAGGCGGCATTGATTTTAGTAATTGCAAAGGGAATATAATAATAGGTGGCGACGATATTTCGGATAGGAACATTTTTGGAAATGGGACTATGTATTTGCGCGAAAGCGGATCAACCTCTTTTTCATCTTTGATCACTATTAAAAATAATTACTTCAGCTATGACGTGAATGGAAATGCTGTACAAACAGCAGAAATAAATGCAGGAGAGATATACGCAATAAGCATTTCTAACTTTAACCCTTCGGGCAATTCCATTCCATCATATTCTGCAATTATAAGTGATAACAAAATTCAGTTTCCGCAACAAATTGATGTAGGGGAGATTGCCGGTACTATTTCTTTTACAGGAAATAAACTATTGTTTGAAGGCGCCGCTTCTGAAACTACTTTTAGTTATGGCCCAGGTATTGGTTTGTGGGGTGATGCGGGCGTTTTTATAGGTGGTGAGCAACCGGGTGAAGCAAATATACTCTATGGTAGTCAAATAAGGGCTAATTCTTCAAAAACCATTCTTTTGCACCGAAATAGTATTTATTGTGCCAATATAAATGGCAGTTATGATGGTGCTCCTACCATACCAATTTATTCTACAAATAATTACCAGGATCCAAGATTACCAGTAATCAGTATCATGAGTGTTACGGCGAACAGTGTTTCGGGCACAGCCACACCATTATCGCAGATAGAACTTTTCCAGGATGATGATTGTTATTGGTGCGAACCCCTTACCTATTTTATAACAGTACAGGCCGATGCTAATGGTAACTGGAGTTATACCGGGCCTATTAGTAAAGGTATTATAGCATCGGCTACCTTAAACGGCTATACTTCTTTGTTTACAACCTCTGCATATCTTAATTCTTTCAAAATTGTAAATAGCGCCTGCGGAAATAACGGGGCTATTTCAGGTATTGATATTTCTAACTCAGGGGGCTATACCATCACAAATGCAACGGGTAAAACTATAAGCACAAATGATGGCGCTAAAAATTTATCACCGGGGATATATACGTTGAAGACAAATAATTTATCCTGTGCAAGCGCTTATAACCTAACTGTTTATGATGCAACACCGGTGATTGTTGCCGATGGGGTACAGATTATCCAGCCCGGTTGCGGTAATAAAAATGGCTCTATTACCGGGCTTGGTATGAGTACTAGTAATTCTCAGGTATGGGAAAATGGTTATGGCGGATATTCTTATATATGGAAAGATGCCGGTGGGGATATTGTAAGTACATCAACGGATCTAACAGGCGTCGGTCCGGGGACATACACATTTCAAATGACATATATTGGAAGTGGATGTTCAGCTACCTATGGCCCCATCACTCTCAAAAATACATCCGGCCCCAACATCGATCAATCCAGCATGGCGGTTCAATCCACTAATTGCGGGCAATCTACCGGCAGTATCACCAACATTAACGTTACTGGTACGGGTACCCTGAAATATAACTGGACTAACAGCCAGCAGCAAGTTGTAGCCACCACAAAAGATTTAACAGGACAACCAGCTGGTACTTACAAACTCCAGGTGACGGACGATACCCAATGCGGCCCGGTATATTCGGCTGATATTACGATTCCCGAAACCAATGGCATCACTATGGATGAAACCAATGCCCAACCACATCAGTCAAGTTGTGGCAACGGCAATGGTTCGGTTACCGGTATACAGGTTACCGGCGCTACCACCTACCAATGGACAGATGTTAACAATAAAATTGTAGGTAATCGGCCCGACCTTACGAATGTTGTAGCAGGTACTTACATGTTAACTGCATCGAACGCAACAGGCTGCAGCAAAACCAGTAAAACCTATACGGTTATTGAAAAGCCCGCTACCGCTTATCCGGCATACAGCTATAACATCGTAAATACCTGCCCTCATTACCCTACAGGCTCCATCAGTATAACGGCAGATAACCTGGTTTCGGCTTACCACTGGGTAAACAGTGCCGGAATGCCCTACGGAAATACACCTGAAATAGATAACCTGCCTGCGGATAACTATACCTTATACCTGACTGATGCCAATGGCTGCGAAAGCCTCTACAATACATTCAAGGTAACAGCCGTTGCGCAACTGGCCATTGTAGCGGGATCGGAAACCATCACCGACGATCAATGCGGCAACAGCAAAGGCGGAATTACCGGCGTACAGGTATCGGGAGGCACAGAGCCTTATGTTTACAGGTGGACGAATGCAAGCGGAACATTAATTGCTACCACTGCCGAACTGGGTAATGTTCAGGCAGGCTACTATAAATTAAACGTACACGATTCCAGTAATTGCGGCGATGCAAGTGCTTCATACACAGTTGCGAACGATGCTAATATTATTCCAGCCCCGTCAGTAAGCAATGTGCAGGTTTGCAGCAGTGGCAGCGCTATTGTTTCGGTAAACAACGCTTCGGCTACAGGTATGTATAACCTGTATGATAGCGAAAGCAGTACCACGCCTGTCGATCAGCAAACGGGCGGTAAATTTAAGGTTGACGTAAACAGCAATACCAGCTTTTACATTACGCAAATAAATGGTACCTGCGAAAGTAACAAAGCAAAGGTTGATGTAACGGTTGGCCTGTCGGCCCTTAATATTGCCAATACTTTTACGCCCAATGGCGATGGCATAAACGACTATTGGAAGATCAGCAACATTGAAAATTATCCGCAGGCCGAGGTGCAGGTGTTTACAAGGTACGGGCAAAAGGTATTTGAATCTAGAGGCTACCAGGTTCCGTTTGATGGTACTTGCAAAGGACAGAACCTGCCTGCCGGTGTGTATTATTTTATTATTAATCTGCATTCAGATTGCAGCCTGCTTTCGGGAAGCCTGACTATTTTGAGATAGTGATTTTTGAAGCGGGTTGAAATTCAGCTTAGTGTAATAAATCACCCAGATTTTTTAACAAAAGATTTTAAGCGTACTTTTGCATGATGAAATATCCGATAGTAGCTTACGGCGATCCTGTTTTAAGAAGAAAGGCCACTGCAATTGAGCCCGACGAGTACCCGCACATTAAACAACTGGTTGACGATATGTTCGAAACCATGTATACTGCGCATGGCGTTGGCTTGGCTGCGCCGCAGATCGGTTTATCAATGCGGTTGTTCGTGATCGATGCCACGCCGTTCGATAAGGATGAACCTGCGCTGAAGGATTTCAAAAAGGTATTTATTAATGCTAACATATTGGACGAGACCGGCGAAGAATGGGCCTTCAACGAAGGTTGTCTGAGCATTCCGGATATAAGAGAAGATGTTTACCGTAAACCAACTGTGCGTATCTCCTATTACGATGAAGACTGGAAGCATCATGAAGAAACTTTCTCAGGTCTGGCTGCACGCGTTATCCAGCATGAATACGATCATATTGAAGGCAAGCTGTTTACTGATAAGCTCAGCCCTCTTCGCAAACGCCTGATAGAAAAGCGCCTGAACGACATTTCGCGCGGAATGGTAGACGTAGATTACCGCATGAAATTCCCGGCTGCAAAAAAAGGGCGTTAGTTATTTCGTTAAACAAATAAGATTACGGCTTTTTTACCGAATCCTTCTTAGCCGGCTGACCAGCCGGAACCACGATCTTTATGGAATCCCGACCGGATTTTGTTTTTATTATCGTATCGCCTTTTGCCTTTATTGCAGGTAGCTTTTTAAGCAAATTTGTTTTACTCGTATCAGCAGCAGATGGTGAAGCCTTTAGCGAATCTGCAGGGGCTTTTATATCGGCAGGCACTTTTGTGCCATCTTTGCCGGTTTTATTGCCGTACAACTTTTTCGGGCGTGGTTCGCCTGCTACAGGCTGTTTGCCGGCTGCCTGTTTTAGCTTTTTATTGTAAGATGGCAATATCGATTCTTTTGATACTGGCCTGTCTTTTGGTTTCCAGATAAAGTTTTTCAGAATTTTTTCATCGTCTTTCACTTTATCTATCGGTATTACCCTGTTTTCGGCTTTGGTAATAAAACCAACACGTGTGGCCTCGTTATTTTTCAACAGCACCCATATACGGCTGCTGAAGGAACGTTGCATATCGGTAAGCTTATTGGTGGCGCTGTCTCGGGCAAAGTATATGGTTTCGGCATTACCGTCGATATAAACCCTGCTGAGCTTATCATTCTGGAAGAATCCCCGCATTTTTTTGCCGCCTATCTGATTAAAGTGGGTCGAATCCGTCTTTTCAATATTTACTATGAACGCCTTGGGAAATATATCCATCTTGTCCAGCTTTTTATGCTTCATGGTCAGGTTGATGGTATCGCCTGATAGTTGCGAGCCTTCCGTCCATGCCATTGGCTTAGTGTAGCAACGTATGGTAGAATCGCTGCTGCTATAGAAGATGGAATCCGCCACCGCCTGCAAGTCCGACTTAAATATTTTGGCGTTATGGAAGGCCATAATAATACGCACATGTGCGGTATCGTTTAACTCAACCTTTGGCGTAAAGAAGATCGAATCGATCTTGCCATTCTTTTTAACCGTAGTGGTTTTTGTAGGTGTACTTGCTTTTTTGGGGGCGGCCTTAGCAGGTGGCGGACCAAAATAATCAGTATGATAATAGCTGGTATCGCGCGGCCACTTAGGTGGGTCAAGATCAATATGCTTTGGCGCTTTTTTATAAACTATACTTGGCACCTTTTTGGTGGTGTCCTTAATATGCGCCAAGCGCTCTTGCTCCTGAATGGTGCTTAACTCCTTAAAAGTAAGGATGCGCGTGGAGATCGTATCAGCCGACATGTAGATCGAGTCTCGTTTAATATGGTTGGTATCCCGCCTGGCGATAGGGATTGCGGGCATTTTCAGTTTACCGGTATCTGTTTTTCCGGAAGGCAACCCCTTAATAGCATTCTTTATTTTTTTCTGTGTGGATTTATCAATCTTCTGGCCGGCGAGTGCTGCGGCTTTATTAATACTGTCCTGATTTATTTTCGGCAATTTGCGGCTGAATGAATCGAGCACCGGCATGGTAAGGCGTTTACTCGCCGAATCGAGCATTTTTTGTTGTACAGGCATGGTATTAGGCGGTGGCTGCATTTTCTGCACCGATGGTTTGTCCGTTTTGCTTTTCTGATTTTTAGCGGCTGCAATTTTACTTAATGAATCGGCTGTTTTTTGCTGCGTGACCTTTTTCAGGCTGTTGTTTTTGGTGGTATCTTTCTCCTCCGTCACCATAATAATGTACGGATCACGCGTGACAATGGTTAGGTCGTTTGCTTTGGCATAAGTGCCTAATCCCCCATAAATAGTGGCCTTTTGCTCATTATCATTAAATACCACATGCTTTACTGCGCGGCCAAGCCCTTTCAGCCTGTCATAAAAAAGCGTATCGCCTTTGAGTGATTTGGTGCCCTGGCGGTACATGTTGTTTTTAGTGAAAAAAGCTTGTTCGGTATTGGTATCGTAGGTGCCATATTCTGTATCGAGTGTATCCTTATCCTTTTTGCCGTAAATGTGTGTTGGGCCGTAAAAGTAATTGACCTTGGCCTGCGAATTATAACGCATAGTATCGGTGACGATCCGTGCGTCTGTAGTAACACAAACTACGTTGTATCTGAAATACGCATCGTGCGAGCCGGCAAAGTAATATCCGTTTTGGCTGGTAAGCGTATTGGTCTTGTCTACAATCTTGCCGCCATCTACATACGTACCTATCCGTGTAGCGGTATTATAGCTGAAATGATTGGTAGTGAGCCGCGCATCTTTATCCACCATAACTACGTTATCGGTCAGGTCGGCAATTTTGGTATTACCATCGTAATGCAGTTTGTCGGCATAAATGTTCAGCGTATCGCCCTGGTGAATAACCACATGGCCAAACGCGTCAAACGAGTTTTGGTCCTGGTGAAAGTAGGCGCTGTCCGACCGCATGGTAGAGAAATCCTGCCGCCATTGGCCATTATAAACCTTAATCAGGTCCACGCCATTTACCTTCACGCCTTCGCTGCGTGTTGACGATACCAGCAGCACTTTTGATTTTTTCTGACAAAAGGCCGCCGAACTGATCAGCAATAATAAAAAGGATATGACGTACTTGTTCACGGGTGGCAAAATTACTTTTTTGTCGGGGGTTATTAAATTAATAATTTTGATGGATGCTGCCGGTAAAAAAATTCATTGAGTTTGCCCAACAAAATAATCTGTTCCAAACAGATAGCAAAATACTTGCCGCAATTAGCGGGGGTATGGACTCGGTGGTAATGGCGCATTTGTTAAAGGCTTCCGGTTTAAATTTCAGCATTGCGCATTGCAATTTCCAGTTAAGAGGTGATGAAGCCACTCGTGACCAGGAGTTCTGCAATGAACTGGCCCGGCAGTTCAGGGTAAAGTTCCACACCATCAATTTTGATACGTCCGCTTACGCCGCAAAAAATAAAATATCTATACAAATGGCTGCGCGCGACCTGCGTTACCAATGGTTTGAGCAGTTACGTGAGCAGCATGGCTATGACGTTATCGCGCTTGCGCATCACCAAAACGATACGATCGAAACAATATTGTTAAATCTTACACGCGGCACGGGTATAGCCGGTTTGCATGGTATTTTACCGCGTAACGGATACCTGGTAAGGCCTTTGCTTTTTATGGGCAGGGGTGAAGTGGGGGAAATTATAGAACAGAATGGTTTGAAGTATGTAGAGGATAGCTCCAATGCGTCAACCAAGTATGCCCGCAATAAATTGCGACACGAGGTGATTCCTAAACTTAAGGAATTAAACCCTTCGCTCGAAAAAACATTTGAGAACAGCCTGCAACACTTCAGGGACATGGAAACATTACTCGAACTGCGTGCTGAGGAACTTAAACGAAATCTGCTAACTGAAAATGGTGAAGAAATACACATCGCGTTAGCGGAGCTAAAAAAACTGGAGCCCAAACGCTTGCTGCTTTTTAAACTGTTGAATGATTATGGTTTTAACGAAACCACGGTAAACGATCTGATAGAATCACTCGATAAACATGCGGGTCGTGTTTTTGAAAGCGATAGTTTTAAATTGATACTCGACAGGGAAAAGCTTATCCTCATCAAAAAGAATAAAGATAGGTTGCAGGAAGTACCGATTAATGCAAGCGAGCATGAGGCCATTTACAGTAATTACCGGGTAACTATTTTGCATGATGATAGTCCGCTGATTATTAAGGATAATCCCCTGGCAGTTGCTATTGACAGCAGTCTGCTGGTTTATCCCCTTACCATCCGCCCATGGCAACAAAGCGACTATTTTTACCCGCTGGGCATGAAAACGCGAAAAAAACTGAGCGATTTTTTTATTCAGCAAAAAATTCCGTTACATGAAAAAAGCCGCATACCATTACTGGTAAACGGCAATGGCGATATCATGTGGATAGCCGGCTATCGCCTGAGCGATCGTTATAAGGTAAGCGCTATCACCAAAAAAGTTACTATATTCGAGCTGTTTAAACTGCAATGAGCGATACACCCATGTTTGTTGAGAAGCAATATTTAGGCAGAGAATTTATACCGTTATCTATCCGTTTGGTAATGGCCGTATTTTGTTTTGCAGCCTACCTGCTTACTGATATTGGCAGCAACAGTAACCAACTTTTGGCTATTGTGGGTTTTGCCATTATTATTATCTCTATTATTATGGGCTTTCTGCTCCACTTTCGTACACGTGTGCAGAATAAAAGTATATTTCTTGATGGCTTGTGGACAACCCGCCTGGTAAAGATTGATCTAAACAGCATCGTTAGCGTAGAAAAAGCTCCATACAGCCGCTATCTTTTCAACAACCCTGTATATAACTTGCACTCTAAAGGCACCATCCGCTTTTATGCAGGCGGCCGCGAAGCTATTCACCTGACAGACCGCGATGGATTGGTTTACGTTATCGGATCTCATCATCCTAATGAGTTTTTGCGTGCCATACAGGCCGAAATGAACGGCGAAAAATAACAGACCCCGATTTTCTTATTCATTAACGTTTTGCCTTTCAATACAAATAAGTTAAATAATTGTTTTAATTTTATTTTGCTAATTATCAATTAGTTACAAAAAATATTGCTTTTTTATTAAAAATTAACCTTTCCGAAACCGCGTGTTGTTATACATTAGTAGATGTTTAATCATCCCCTAATATGAACGATACTGTCTTGCCCCTTAAAATTAAGGCCATTGCAGCCAATATCAGGCATAGAAGAGAATACAGAAACTACACTCAGGAATATCTGGCTGCAAGACTGGACATCTCTCAGAATGCTTACAGTAAAATTGAGCTCGGTTATACAAAAATTACCCTTGAGCGCCTTTTTCAGATTGCTGATGTACTTGACTATGATGTGGCTGAACTTTTGGCAGCTAAGCCGGAAATGGCACGCGTAGCAAAGGTGGTTTAATAAGAGTAACCACCGGGAAATTTACAGGAGTTTTAAGTAGCGATAGCCAAATTCTACTATCGGCAGGATTCGCTTTAACATTATTTTTCATTAAAGCCTGGTTTTTACCTGATCTGGCTAATAAGGCATCTCAATAATACTTAGTTAACAAACTATTTATATTTTTGCCGCCAATGAAAAAAAGTTTACTATCAGCCTCGCTTGTGTTCGTTCTTAGTTATTTATGCTTCGGGCAGGATACGGCAAAGCAGCAGCGGTTCAATTTTCATTTCCAGGAAACTACCATTACACAATATAAGCCATCGTTCAGTGCGCCATATTCAGGCGCCAACAGTTTGTCTACTTCACAGGAAACACAAAGTTCTATAACCAGTACGTTGTTTGGCACCGCTCGATTGTGGAAGGGAGCCGAAGCGGGTTTTGACCCTGAATTATCAGGCGGTAGCGGTTTGAGCAGAACTACCGGTATTGCCGCATTTCCCAATGGTGAGACTTTTAGAGTAGGATCTACCGCACCCGCCATTTACATAGCCCGGTTATATTTCAGACAAACTTTTCAATGGGGAAAGGATAAAGACACAATAACGGATGATGTAAACCAGCTTGCCGGAGTTAGAAGCAAACGCTATTTTCTGTTTCAGGCAGGCAAATGGGGGATGGCAGATTTTTTTGATGGTAACGAGTTCAGTCATGACCCGCGTGAGCAATTCATGAACTGGGCCCTGATGGATAACGGCGCATGGGATTACCCCGCAAACAAAAGAGGTTATGTATTTGGCGCTTATGCCAAATTAGGCCAGCCCAAATGAACCCTACGCTTTGCCTTCACTATAGTAACAACAGCTGCAAACTGCTCTGTGTGGGACCA
>JBQCIS010000284.1:0-2513 GCA_051953515.1 Mucilaginibacter sp. | reverse complement strand
AATAACTTTTCGGGCGATGTGAGCCGGGCTATCGACTACATCAGCTATATGCAAACAGGTAAAATCGGCTTACAATTTAAAAGAAGGTTTTGGGAGGAAGATGAGCATATTTATGGCGGCATCACCCATACCAACAACGAGCTGACGCAGATATTTTACCCATCGTACGATTACCTTGGCAAAAAAGGCATCCTGCTGGGTTATTACAATTTTAACGAGAAAGCCCAAAAAGTTGGCGAGTTAAGCTATTCCGACCGCGAGAAGCTGGCGCTGCAAAAAGGCCGGCTGATACATCCGCAATACGGTACCGAATTTGAAAACTCATTTTCGGTTAGCTGGCACAAAACGCAGTATAATTTAGGCGGATGGGCAGTTTATACTAACGAAACGCGCAAAACACAATACCCGGTGTTACTGAAGCCCGACAAGCAGGTTTATTTTTGCGGTGAACACCTTACCTATCTGAATGCCTGGATGGCGGGAGCTTTTGAGTCGGCAAGGAGTGTGGTTGCTGCTGTACACGGGCGCTTAACCGATCAAAGAATTCAATATCCGGCCAAAACTGATAAATAGAAACTGACTACACATACTCATAAAAAATTCACTATCATGGCAAATTCATTAAACCGACGGAACTGGATCAAATCCAGTGCATTGATGGCCGGGGGACTGGCCCTTGCATCCGGAACTCTCAATAAGCTGGCTGCGATGCCTGTAATTAAAAAACTGGGGATTAACCCTAAACCTGCCACCGACGAAACGGTACTGCTGCAAGCCCCGCCTGCAATGAAGGCACGTTTGCTGGCCAACGAAAACCCATTTGGACCATCGGCAGCGGCAAAAAAGGCTATAACCGACTCGCTGGATACCAGTTATCAGTATGCTTTTATGCAGATGGGGGTACTGGCAGGTAAAATAGCCAAGTACGAGGGCATCAGCCAGACCAACATTATGCTCAACTCCGGTTCAACACCGTTGCTGCATGCTGCCGCCATGCATTTCAGTAAAGGCGGTAAAAATATTATTACAGGCGACCCTTCTTACGAAGACCTGCCATCGGCAGCCAAAGAGCACGGCGGCAACTGGATAAAGGTGCCCCTAACCAAAGATTATAAACTCGACCTGGATGCAATGGAAGCTAAAGTTGACGATAATACCGGCCTTGTGTACATCTGCAATCCTAACAACCCAACGGCAACCGTTGTCGACACCCAAAAGCTGAAAGATTTTTGCGAGCGTGTATCCAAAAAGACGATGGTTTTTGTTGACGAAGCCTATATAGATTACCTGCCCGATCCGCAGGGTACAACTTGTATTGGCTGCATCAAAGCCGGTCAGAATATTATTGTCGCTCGTACTTTTTCCAAACTGTATGGCTTTGCCGGTCTGCGCTGCGGGTATATAGTGGCTCAACCCCAAACCATCAAAATGTTATCCATTTATACGCCGGGTGCATTTAACTTGTCGGCAACTACTATGGCAGCAGCCATTGCCGCATACCAGGAAACCGACTACATGAAGGATGCCTTACAGAAAACCATCGCGTCGCGCGAGCATTTGTACGGCACCCTGAAAAAGGAAGGATATGACTATATCCCTTCGTCGGCAAACTTCGTGATGTTTCCGCTGAAGATGGAGGGCAATAAATTTGTGAACGAGATGTTTAAGCGCGGTGTCGGCGTACGTAACTGGAAACTGAATGGAGCCGATTGGTGCCGCGTAAGTATCGGCCGCATGGATGAGATGGAGGCTTTCGCCGCGGCATTTAAAGAATTATCATAAAAAACAAAAGCAATTATCATTGCAACCATAGCGATGGGCTAAAACCCATCGCTATATGGATATTTAATACAACCTACCATTATGCGTAAACTATTCATAACATTAGCAATATTTATAACAGCCTTATCCGTACAGGGGCAAACCTCCACGCCGAATCCACGCCCGTTGACCATGGAGGAGTATGATAAGGCGCTTACCTACTCCATCGCCAACCTGGATAACGATACTTATGTGAAGTTTGACAACAAATACGTGCTCGACCGGTATGAGAACCGTAAACCGTACTTTATTACCGGCGCTGATGGCTTAAAAAAGCGCGTAGACCTGTATAAGCTGATAGCCAAAGAAGGGCTGCAGGAAATTGGTTTGATGGTATTTTACACCAACGAGACCGGCAAACGCTATCAATGCCTTGTGCCCGACTTTACGGCAGATGCCAGGGTTTGGGCAAAATATTTCCAGGATATTGATGACATTAATAAAGCGGAGAAAAATTTCATCCTGAAACTTTCTTATGTGTTGTCAAAAGAAATGGCTTTTCAGCAATATAAATTGCTTAACAACGGGAAAGACATGAAGGAAGAAGCGGCTACCTATGGTAACGACATCTGCTTTACCGGCGACGACGAGGTAACTATGGCCAACGGCGATAAAAAAATGATTAAAGACGTTAAAAGCGGCGACGAGGTGATTACGGTTGACCCGGTTACCAACAAACCATCCGTGATAAA
>JBQCIS010000283.1:0-6593 GCA_051953515.1 Mucilaginibacter sp. | reverse complement strand
AGCATGCGCCAGCCGATAACAAAAAATACAAATACAAAAATGAACGATGCTATCCCGAACCATTCATAAATAAACTGGTTGGCCAGCAGTGCGCCGAATTTGCCCAGCCAGTTCTCCACCATCGGATTTTTTACGCCGTATTCGGCCAGTTCCTGCTGGGTTTTAAACAGGTTGTGCCATCCGCCGTTATTGGCGGATATATAACTTTGGTCCTGTTGCCAGGTAAACAGGTACGAGGTGAACGCGACCAAAAAAAATACGGAAAGGATAAGGAAAAACAGGCCTGTTATCTTTATCGCCCGGCTCTTGTCTGCATCGAAAGATGGCCTCTGGAACCGGAACCGCGATGTTGTTTCCTTTTCGGATTTATTTTTACGGGGTTGATTTTCTTCCTTAAATGTATTTGTTCTAAACTGGTTTCCTTTTGCCGGCATCCTTACTTACACGTTAGCGTACAAATATAAAGTTAATGATTATTTGCCACTAAGTTCTTAAAATTTTAGTAAATTGGAATCTTATATTCATCTGCAAAATCAAAACAGCAGGTGGCAGCAATAAATTGTATATTGCGCATTAGTTTAATTGCTTAAACACAGATTAATGAGCCTGGAACAACTCGAAGAATACATTACCAGCGGCGATACCATTGGTTTGCATAACCTGCTCGCATTAAAACCTGAACTGGCAAAGGCAGTTACCAGCCATCATGTTTCGCCGCTTATGCTGTCATGCTATTACCGTAAGCCTAACGTTACAGCTGTATTGCTTAAGTATATTAATGAGGTAAACCTATTCGAGGCTTCGGCGTCCGGTAAGCTCGATGTGGTAGAGCACTTGGTTACCGACTATCCCGAAGCTGTAAACTTTTATGCCGAAGATGGTTTCACACCGCTTGGCCTGGCCTGTTATTTCGGGCATTATGATATTGCGCGTTTTCTTATACTGAAGGGCGCCGATATAAATTTGCCGTCAAGCAACGGCTTTAATGTGTTCCCGATACATTCGGCCGTTGCGGGAAACTATACCAATATTGCCGCTTTGCTGATAGAGAGCGGAGCTAATGTAAATGTAAAGCAACAGGCGGGCGTTACCCCGCTACACTCTGCCGCCCAAAATGGTAACCTGGATATGCTTATCCTGTTACTCGAAGCCGGCGCGCAGATAAATGCACGGATGGAAGGCGGCAAACTCCCGGCCGACCTGGCCCGTGAAAAAGGTTTTGTGGAGATAGCTGAAGCGCTGATCTGATCCGAATAATAAAAGCCCGTCGGGTGCATGTTTGATGATGTAATCCTCCCAAGCGTTAGATGCTATCATGCTCAACCTTCTCTTTTTACAACCCCAAAGAATAAAAAATTGATATCTTGGTATCCCATTTGTTTTGTATTGCGTATAAAAACGCAATTTTGAACGCATAAATCTACTCACATTGTCAAAACGGACTGACGCTAACTATATCCCCGCACTAACCGGTGTGCGCGCCATGGCAGCATACCTGGTATTCATATCGCACTTCTGCTATATTTTTGATGCGAATTTTCCCCAAATTGTGCAACGTTTTTTCGGGGAATTTCACATTGGGGTGGCGTTGTTCTTTGTCCTTTCGGGGTTTCTGATCACTTTTCGCTATTATAAAAAATTTGAGCATTTAACCAGAGAGTGGTTTCTGCAATATCTTAAAAACCGTGTTGCGCGTATCTACCCGATGTATAGTTTGCTCACGATATGCGCGTTTATCTACTATTATTTCAGTAAAGACCCCATGATTATTGGCGGCACAAAAAATACCGATGCCAACCCTTTTGTGCTGCTGGTACTGAATATCACATTTCTCCGGGGTTTCTTTTATCAGTTTTGGGATACAGGCATAGCGCAGGGATGGTCGCTTACGGTAGAGGAATGCTTTTACTTTTCGGCCCCGGTTATTTTTATTATTGCCAAACGTTACCACAAGTTCTATATACAACCGGTAGTGGTTACACTGTTTGGTATTCTTATGTTCTTCATTTTCCGTAACGTTAACTGGCATGGTTTTTTCGCAAACTTGCCGTTTGTGATGCTGTTTACGTTCTTTGGCCGCTGTTTTGAGTTTTTTGTAGGCGTGCAGCTGGCGCGTTATGTACTTAAAAAAGGCACTGTTCGAACTAATAAGTTCAATTTTACCTATTCTGGCTTCATATTCATATTTGTTTGTGTGTTTATTATGGCTTTACAGCCCGTTCCAAAAGGTTGGGCGGCAGGCGTGGAAAGCCCGGTAGGCATCATTACCAATAACTATGTATTGTGCTTTGCGGTGGCTTTCTTTTTTTATGGATTGCTCACCGAAACAACGTTGCTTAGGCGGTTTTTAAGTTTGCCCTTTATAGAACTGTTGGGTAAAAGCTCATATATATTTTACCTTATTCATTTAGGATGGATGGAGAAACTGATAAGCGACGGCTTTAATACCTTAAATGATAAAGTTTTTGCACTGTATGACAGGTGGGGAGTTGACTGGCATTCGCCGTTTGAGTATGATTGGCTAAACCTGCTTTACGCATTTATATTATTAAATATTATATCGGTAACGCTTTTTAAATTGATAGAAGAACCAACTAATCATGCTATACGCAGGTCTGATTTTCTGATAAAGAATAAGCCAAGGAACCCGGAAAATGATTCTGCTGCAATTAAATCGTAATTAAGATGGGAACTGTTGGAAGATCGGTAATCATGGTACTTTGCCTTACGGCGATGCTTTTCGCTCCGCTACATGCGGTAAAAGCCGCCGTATTTGCCGCAAGGCATGAAAGCGATACCACAAAGAAAGGCGAAAAATCTGCCGGTGAGGACGCAAATGATGATTCATCCGACCCTGATGCCATATCTACAGTGTTAATCCCCGGCACTAAAGACGCCTGCTTTAACGATCATGCCAGTTATACATTTGAGGTAAAGAATCCGACCGACAACCCGCAGGATGGTACCATATCATATCAGGTTTTCACAGAAACGGGTAAACCGCTGCGTAAAGAGGTAGAAAAGGTGCATATCGGCAAAAGAAGTTCGGGCAGTTACAGCTTTGATATAGCAGAACCTAACCCCGGCTTTTATAAAGTGAACTTTATGGTGAATGTATCGGATTATGACGATACTACCCGCCGAGCTTTTGGTATACGTCCGGAAGAGATCAGGTCGCAGTATGCTAAACCTGCCGATTTCGACCAATTTTGGGCCGAGGCCAAAGGCGAGCTGGCAAAAGTTGCCCCCAACTTCAGGATAACACCAATGCCGAAGATGAATTCAGATAATCGTAAGGTGTATCTTATAGAAATGCAGTCGCTGGATAATTATACCATTCGCGGTTGGATGACGGTACCTATCGTGAGGGATAAAAAGAAGAAATTTTCGGTGCTCTTAGGTTTGCCGGGCTACCAGGTGGATTTACAGCCTTTAATGGGTTTGGATAATGACCTGGTTATTATTGCGCTAAACGTACGCGGACAGGGCAACAGCCGAGGCCCGCTCAATACACGTAAAGATGAGTATATCTTTTACCATATCGACGACAAGTATACTTATGTAATGCGCGGCGCTATAATGGATTGCCTGCGTTGTGTCGATTTTATTTGTGCCCAGCCCAACCTCCGGCACGACCAGATACTGGTATCGGGCGGTAGTATGGGCGGTTACCTTTCGCTGGCAGTAGCAGGCCTGGATAAGCGGGTAAGGTTATGCTCGCCGCAAAACCCCATACTGTGCGATATACGAAACCTGCAGGGCGAGGTAAACTGGCCGATAAGCAGCTTTGAAAAATATGTAGCCACCAGGCCGGGTCTTACGATGCAGAAGGTGTTGAATAATCTGGATTATTACGATGGCAAAAACTTTGCTGCAAATATTACTTGCCCGGTATTAATGGGGATCGGATCGCTTGACCCACTTGCACCCCCGGATAATGAGTATGCGGCATACAATGTCATCACATCTAAAAAACGTATCTTAGTTTTCAAGGATCTTGGCCATGAAGTGAGCTCGGCTTACAAAAACTTTGAAGGAAGATGGATGCGCGATACATTTGCATTGTTTTAATGGGTGGTTTTTAAAAAGGAGGCGACAAACAATTTTATATGAGTATGAATTCTACCCGGGCCTTATTAAAATTTGTATTTGCTGTAGTTGTTATAATTGCGTTTGCGCAAAATAAAAGCTACGCGGGCGGTTTCCCAACACGCCCTGGCCGGCTTTTACTCTCGCCATCGGTAACTTATTTTTTCTCAAATAAAGAATGGGACTCAACAGGCGTAAGAAAGTCTTTTCCTAACAATGGTAAGTTTAGTTCGGTAAACTATTCCTTATATGCCGAATATGGTATTTCCAGGCGTTTCGCGGTGGTAGGCACGCTTCCTTACATTGTTAACAATTATACTGCGGCAGGTAAGTCGTACCCCAGTTCGGGCCTTACCGACCTTGAGGTTGGTGTAAAATACTATCTGGCCAATATCGATTATACCTATTATTTTTCGCTGCAGGGCACGGGCATTACGCCAATGTATAACAGCAGCTCTTTACTGGGCTATCATGAAAATGGTGCGGAACTGAAGTTGTCATTTGCGGGTAGCGGAGCACTGTTCAACCGTAACTATTACTTCAATATTGATAACGCCGTAAGGCAATACTTTGGCAACGAAGGCCCGCTTCAATACCGGTTTACCGGCACTTTCGGTCTTACGCTCGATCAGCGGTTCAAGAACCAGTTATCGATGTCGGTAGGCGGATTTTACTCGATGAGTGATAATAAGCAGTTTGTGGTGCTGAACCCAACTATTGCAAGGGATTATAATTTTTCGCAGGTATCGGTTACCTACGGGCACGCATTCAGCAGGGCATTAACGGTATTGTTAACCGGCGGACAGTTTATTACAGGACGAAACACCGGTGATGGCACCAGTGTTTCTGTATCATTTGCTTTTAGAATAGGAAATTAAACCCGCTGCTTTAGTTGGCAGGTTCTTCCATAATCCTGAATATGGTGCGGAATATAAAGAAGGCGCCGATCAAGACTATCACTACAGATATTGGCGAAGAGTATTTAAAATCTGCAAGATGCATGTAAATACCAATCAAAACCAAAGCTGCTGATGCAATAAGTTTAATGTAGTGCGAAGGTTCGCTGTGATAATCTAATCTGTCCATTTTTACTGATAAAATTAATTACGGCAAAAATATAAATGTTTGCCGTAAGTTGGATAATTGTTTGCAATTAATTCAGTTGTTGACGCTGTTTTCTGCATAATAAAACGTCATGACATTTCGACGAGCAGAGGAGAGGGTGAGCGCTGGGCGAGGAGAAATCTTCTGCGCCACGTATTGAAATAGGCGTGGTGCAGAAGATCTCTCACGTGCCCTTAGCCGCAATTCCCTTTGCTCATGCAGGTTCGAGATGACATGGGGGCTTATATGACGTTGAAAACTTACGAAGTTTAATTCGGATATTATTTGTTTTTAAATGGTCTCATTGAGGGCCTCGCCGTTTTAAAACTTTATAAGTTTCTGTCCGAGCGTTTAATCATCTCATCCAGCACAAAAAAAGCCGGGAGATATTATTTCCCGGCTTCAAGTTATATAAGTTGTTAGCTCTTATTAGTCGCCTGATAGGGCTGCCGCACCGCTCACAATTTCGGTAAGCTCGGTGGTGATGGCTGCCTGGCGTGCCTGGTTGTATGACAGTTTTAGCTGTTTCAACAGTTCGCCTGCGTTATCGGTTGCTTTATCCATCGCGGTCATACGTGCGCCGTGCTCTGAAGCATGCGAATCGAGCACCGCTTTGTATAGCTGCAATTTGATGTTTTTAGGTATCAGTTGCTCAACGATCTCTTCTTTAGATGGCTCCAGGATGTAGTCAACCTGTACTTTTCCTGCTTCTTCAACTTTCTTTTCAGTTTTCGGAACAGGCAGCAACTGCTCGGTGGTCAGTATCTGTACTGCAGCATTGCGGAATTGGTTATAAACCACTTCTACACGGTCGAAATCACCTTTCAAAAAGCCTTCCATAATGCTCTCGGTGATCTTTGATACATTCTGAAAATTAAGCTCGTTGTAGATGTCGTTATTGTTGCCAATAACGTTGTATTTACGGCGCTGATAAAACTCCTGTGCTTTTTTACCGATGGCAACTATTGATACATTACCGGCGCGCAACTGCTCGCTGTATTTTTCGGCTATCAGGTTGTTAGCGGTCTTTATCGCGTTGGTGTTGAACGCACCTGCAAGGCCGCGGTTTGAGTTTACTACAACAACCAGCACCTTGTTTGGTACACGTTCCTGCAAATAAGGCGACGAACCTTCTTCCAAACTTGCCGAAAGGTTAGCCAGCAACTCCTTCAGCTTGTTGGCATAAGGGCGCAAGGCAATAATAGCGTTGGTAGCGCGCTTCAGCTTTGCCGCCGAAACCATTTTCATGGCCTTGGTGATCTGCTGCGTTGAGCTTACCGATGCTATTCTGTTTCTTACTTCTTTTAAATTAGCCATTCTTTAAATGTGCGAATTTTTGATGTGCAGATGTGCGGATGAACCCCACATCCAAATTATATGATTAATTAATGAAGCATAAT
>JBQCIS010000282.1:0-4260 GCA_051953515.1 Mucilaginibacter sp. | reverse complement strand
AATTGAACAACCGGTGCTCGTCTCGGCTTAATTTTATAACTTGAACTAATGAAATTTTTCAGAAAATATATCTTTCCGCCGTTATACGGTTTACTGGTTTACTTTACCGTAAGGCTGCTGCACGATACAGACGTGGGCATGCATTTCTGGCAGCGGGAGTTATATATAAACGCTGTTGAATTAAGCTGCGCCATTTTGGTGGGTTACCTGTCGATAAGGCTCTTTGAATGGCTTTTCAGGTATTATGATAAACGCTCGCCCGTTGAGCTGAGTTATAAAAATGTGTTTAATGAACTGCTTATAATGATTGGCGCCAATCTTATATTGGTAAATGCCATATTTGTGCCAATGGATATGGCATTGCACCATGCAATTCATATGGAGCTGATGCCATGGGCCGATGTGGCTGATATAAATATGATACCCACCTTGTACGCCATAATTTATTATGGTGTAGCGCGGAGCAGAACCTATCTGAAGGCATATATAAACAACAAAATTCAACTGGAAAAAATTACTAATGATCATCTGCAAACCGAACTGAAATTTCTGAAATCGCAATATCACCCGCATTTTCTGTTCAATGCATTGAACACGGTTTATTTTCAGATGGATGAGGATTTAGAAGGCGCGAAGCGCAGTATTGAGAAGTTTTCGGAACTGCTGCGGTATCAGCTATATGATCAGCAGCAACTGGTACCTGTTAGCAGCGAGATAGAATACCTGAAGAGCTTTATTGACCTGCAGAAAGTGCGCAGTACCGATAAACTGAGCCTGAACCTGAAATTTGATAAAGCGCTAAACGGCCAGATGATTTATCCGCTGCTTTTTTTACCACTGGTAGAGAATGCGTTTAAGTTTATTGGCGGCGATTATAAAATGAACATCAGTACAGCGGCGGTAGGTAAGGAGATTGTTTTTAAAGTAGAGAATTCAGTGCCGGATTTTGAGGAGAAATTGAAACGTTCGGGAGGTATCGGATTGGAAAATTTAAAACGAAGGCTCGATCTGCTTTATCCTGACAGGCACTCATTCACTGCGCAAAAACAGGGCGAAAACTTTGTGGCTGAATTAAAACTGAACTATGAATAACATTACCTGCATTATAACAGACGACGAACCCTTTGCCCGCAAAGGGTTGCAGGGATATGTAGAGAAAATAGGCTTTCTCGATCTGAAAGGCGTATGTGAAGATGCCCTGCAGCTAAGCGATATGCTGCAAAAGCAGCCGGTAGACCTGCTGTTTCTGGATATACAGATGCCTCACATAACGGGCGTGGAGTTTATCAGGGCGCTATCCAATCCGCCAAAGGTGATCTTTACCACCGCATTTGAGCAATACGCATTGCAGGGTTTTGAGCTTGATGTGATTGACTACCTGCTGAAACCCATCTCGTACGACCGCTTCCTGAAAGCCGCATGGAAAGCGCGCGACTATTTTGCATTGCGCGAAAATAAAGCGGATACAACCAGTCCATACATGTTTGCCAAATCGAACGGTAAGCTGGAAAAGATCAACTTTGATGAAATACTGTTTATAGAAGCAATGGAAAACTACGCCGCCATTCATGTAGAGAACAGGAAGATCATTATCCATACTACTTTCAAGGCTTTATTAGAGAAACTACCTGCTAACCGCTTCATCCAAACGCATAAATCCTTCATTGTAGCGGTAGACAGGGTGGAAAGTATCGATGGCAATACCATCCATATTCAAAAGCACCAGGTGCCTATAAGCAAATATATGCGGGAGGCGGTGCTGGGGCAGATAGTGAAGTAAGGGACAGCCGATAAAAAACCATGTCATTGCGAGCGGGATGCGGGTAGACCGTGCAGCGAAGCAACCTCATCGCCATGTATAACAACAAGGTTGCTTCGTCGCCCTTATGCTCTTTCCCAGTGCTGTTCCTCGCAATGACATGGTTTTATAAATGTGGCAACGCGGATAGATTAATCACAGAGGGACGGTTAAAAACTCAACCCCGCTTTTTCTTCTTATCAATAATTGTTTGATAAGCCGTCTGCAAAGCATCCTGCAGTATTCCGGCATCAACTTTTGTTAAATCAAAAAGCGTGCAGCCCATACCGCCATATTTGTTAGGCACAGGATAAATGGCATCCCGGTCGATAGAAGAAAATGCCGACTGGTGCATAAGCGACAATTTCACCATCATCTTACTATCATGTATCCAAAGGGTAGAAAAGATACGCTTATTCACCCGGAAGGATGGTATACCGAAATGGTCCTGCTCTACAGTGTTTGGCAGGCTCAGGGCCATTTGTCGTGCGGTTGCTAAGTCGATCATTTTTTGTGATTTCTAATATAGATATTTGCTAATGAAATTTAACGAATGAACCAACATGTCTCAACCTGAAAACGGCTATGTAAACCTGCATATTAGCGATGCGGGCGTTGCCACCATCAGCTTTTATCATCCGGCACAAAACTCGCTGCCATCGCCGCTGCTTGCCGAACTTGCCGATAAAATAATAGTTGCCGGCAATAACGAGCAAACCCGCGTTATCGTGCTCAAAAGCGATGGCGACCGCACCTTTTGCGCCGGGGCAAGTTTTGACGAGTTGTTGCAGATAAAAGACAAAGAAACAGGAGCGGAGTTTTTCTCAGGCTTTGCACGGGTGATCAATGCCTGCCGCAAAACGCCGAAGATTGTTATTGCACGGGTGCAGGGTAAGGCCGTTGGCGGGGGCGTAGGCCTGGCAGCGGCAGCCGATTATTGCCTGGCAACCGAAGTTGCTGCTATAAAACTGAGCGAGCTGGCAATAGGTATCGGTCCGTTTGTGATATCGCCTGCGGTGATGCGCAAGATCGGGCTGCCTGCTTTCTCACAGCTTACTATCCGCGCCAGCGATTTTCAACCGGCCCAATGGGCAAAGGAAAAAGGTTTGTATAACGAAGTTTATGCGGATATCCCGGCGTTGGATGAAGCTGTTGACGGACTGACCGTCAAGCTGGCATCCTATCATCCCAACGCATTAAACAGCCTGAAACAAATACTTTGGGAAGGTGCCGAAAACTGGGACGAGCTATTACACGAACGTGCTGCCATAAGCGGCGAACTGGTGCTGTCTGATTTTACCCAGCATGCCTTGCAGGGTTTTTTGAGCGGGAAGAGGTAAGCGCTATCCCCTCATGCCATTTCAACGAATAGCGTGAGAATGTGGGGCGGGGTGAGGAGAAATCCTATGCGCTTTGCATACACAGCGTTTATTTATCGCTTTCAGAAGATTTCTCACCTGCCCTAACCGCTCAAGCCCTGTGCTTTTGCAGGTTCGCAATGGCGTGATTTGTTATATTATCAAAATATTACTCCGTGCCCTCTGTGTAAATCTCCGCGTCCACTGCGGTTGAAAAAATCAATCCTCATACAACCGCAACCTGTTCCGTAATAGCCGCATATCTTCCTGCATTTGCTCTACGCGCTCCAGCAGGTGGGTTATGGCTTCTATCCCGGCTATATTGATCTCCAGGTCATGGTGCAGGTGGATTATTTTTTCAAGTCGTTGCAACTCGTCTTCGGGGATATAGGTTATTTCATTTACCACGGTGATGTGCAATAAGCCCGCATCCTGTAACGAGGTGATGAAAGTGTGCTCCACATTGTAATAGGTGCAAAGGTCGGTAGTGGTTATCATGTGTTCTGTTGTCATCGCGTTTTTATGATTTTGCTAACTCCTCGAACAATTGTTTTTGCTTATCGGTAAGGTTGGTAGGTAGCTGTATCTCGTAGGTGATATACAGGTCGCCAAACTCGCCTTCCTTTTTATAAACCGGCATACCTTTGCCTTTCAGTTTTACCTTGGTGCCGTTTTGGGTTTCGGGCTTTACCTTCATTTTTACCTTGCCGGTAAGGGTATCGGCGGTTATTTCGCCACCCAATACAGCCGTGTAAAGGTCCAGTTTGATGGTGTGGTACAAGTTGCTGCCCTCACGCTTAAATTGGGTATCGTTAGCCACCTGGAAGGTGATGTACAGGTCGCCCGCCGGGCCTCCGTTGGCACCCGGGCCGCCATGGCCGGTTATTTTAATAGTCTGGCCGTTCTCCACACCAGCCGGGATAGTAATGCGTATGTTTTTGCCGTTAACGGTAAGCGTTTGTTTGTGGCTCTCCATCACATCCCGCAAGGATAAACGTAACTCGGCATTGTAATCCTGCCCGCGGAAGCCTCTGCTGCGGCTGCGCCCCCCACCGGCGCTACCGCCACCCATACCGCCAAACATGGATTGGAAAAACTCCGAGA
>JBQCIS010000281.1:0-11414 GCA_051953515.1 Mucilaginibacter sp. | reverse complement strand
TAACTTTTTTCTGTGCGGATGCAGGTAACGAACCGGCCAATGCAAAAAGCAAGCACATCCATAAAATGAGGCGGGTTCTGGTACTGGTACAGAAGGAACAAAATAATAGCATTGGCGGCGCTAAAGTTATCACATTCCTCGCCATACTGTCAACAAAAAACATGTTAAATCGTGCTCAGACAGAATAATTCAGGCGCTTGATGATATTTTTAAATTATTCTGTGCCAACCATAAAAGCAAAAACACAATATAATATTTACCTTTATCGGTCAATCGGCTTGTCATGTTAAAAAGGCTCATTCGTAACCCCTATTTTATTTATCTGCCTTTTTTGCTGTATTACATTTATTTCATAGTGGTAAATAAATGGCCAACACTGTATGGCGATGAGATACGTTACCGTGATTTTGCATGGCGCTTGCTGCATGGCTATTACTCGCCGCCCGCACCTCACATCAATTTATGGAACGGACCGGGCTACCCTATCGTCCTTTCTGTTTTTATGGCGTTAAAGCAGCATGCGCTTTGTATGACGCTCGCCAATGCATTTTTTATGTATTTTGGAGTGGTATTTTTATATCAATCTATAAAACTACTCAGCAACCGCAAAATGGCACTGGTATTTAGTATACCTCTTGCCATTTACCCCAACGCCCTGGCCATGCTGCCCATACTTTATACCGAAGCCTTTACAGGTCTTCTGGTGTCGTCGCTGGTATATACTTTGGTGCTTTATTATACCAAGCAAAGTAATAAATATCTCGTTGCTGCGGGGCTGATATTAGGCTACCTTACCTTAACCAAAGTGATATTCGGCTATGTACTCATCTTATGCCTGTTTACGTGCTTGGCGGTGCCGATATTTAAACGGCAAATACATCATTATCACCGTGCATCGGTTAAAATATTATTGATCGCTATTGCAGTGACTTTGCCCTACCTCGTTTATACCTATCACATTACGGGGAAGATATTCTACTGGGGAAATTCAGGCGGGATGAGCCTGTACTGGATGAGCACCCCTTATAACAATGAGTACGGCGACTGGAAGCTGCCCGAACTAAATAATAACCAATATCCGGAACTCTTTAAGTCGCCGGAAGGCGCCGCAATGCTGAAGAAAAATCACCTGGAGGAGATCAACGAAATACTGAAGCATAATAATGTAGAGCAGGACGCGCTTTTTAAACAGGCGGCGATCAGAAACATCGAGGATCATCCGCTAAAATTTGCAACCAATTATTATTATAACTGCTCCCGTATGCTGTTTAATTTCCCTTACAGCTATTCATACCAGGACGCGGCAATAGTTGGTAATATCATCCGTGGTTCGCTGCTCTTGTGGGTATCAATTATTTGCTTCGTTATTACGTTAATCAACCGGCAGAGTATAATTTATCCTGTAAAATTCGCATTGCTTATCACCGGCGTTTATCTGCTGCTAAGCGGAGCACTGAGCGCTTATCCAAGACAACTGGATGTTGTAGTACCTGTATTGCTTTTTTGGGCTGCAATGACTGCATTCAGACTAAAAATACCCAACCTCAAATTTGCAGACAACAACGAACTGGATAATATCAGCGTAATTGAGCTGGCGGGAAATGAGGTGAAGGATGATGTGATGAAATAGATGGCAGTTATCTCATGAATGCTGTTAATTCAAATTCTGGCCAACTGTGAAATGGGTTTTCTTCGCGCTGTTCAGGATGTTTATTACCTTCTTAGGGTCTTTCTTTTCAAAGACATGGATCAACCAAACCGTAAGCGCCATCAGTCCTTTTTGATGGATCAGGCTGCTGCCAAGGGTAAAGATATTCTGGTCGCGTTCCCGGATAGCCTTATCCATATCTGCGCCTGTCTTTCCATATAATTCATCAGCGAAACACCATGCTCCGTCCCTTGCATTTACAATGCTGAATTGAATCAGTACAGAATCGCTGTCGCCCGCATGTAAGCCTAATAGCGACAAAAGCGGCGAAACCTGGTCAAGCTCCCCGATCACACCATAAGTTAACCCGCCGATGATATCGTTCATAATATCGTAATCAATATGAATGCCCTCTAACGGCTCGCTGCCTACCGTTTGTACGGTAGCAATACCGAGGTCAAGGTTTATATGTGCGCTCATACCAAGCAAAAGGTGTTCTAAAATCAGCACAGACGATCTTTCTACCGCCTGGAAAGCAAGTTTCCATGATTGCGTTGGTTCCTGTTTATTCTGCCACAGATACCAGGCATTGAGATACCGGTTGGCAAACGTGACATCCAGCTTTTCCATCCGGCTGCCGTTTTGGAATTGAACGTTTTCAATTCCCTGCTTAACCGCCTGGGTGATTTTAAGGTAGAGCGTTGCGAAATAACCGAAGCGTGTATTATTCCGGATGGAATCTGAAATGATTTGTTCTAACGAGGCGATAACCTCATCGATAGTTGTGGCGGGCGTAAACATGTGATAATGATTAATCCTAAAAATACAGAAAAATCATTTAAGAACATGCTTTGGTTTAATTCACTTAAAATACCACAAAAGCCTCCTGGCTATACTGCGAGGCTTTTGTGGCTGATTTTTTTTAGAAGCCGGGGTCTGCTCCCCTTGCCGCCCAATAATCCATAATGGGTTTATAAGGGCCATATTTATGCTGCTCATTTGAGAAATGATCTTTAAACGGCCCCCGATCATAGTCGATCGCTTTTTCTTCAATGTTAGGATATTGATATTCTTTTACAAAAGGCCGTTTATGTATCTTATCGTCATTAATAAATGCAGCGAGGTCAAGCGCCTGCACATCAGTTAAGAACGGACTATCATGCGTGGCTTTATCATAAGGCATGTTTGATTTGAGCCATTGTGCGAGTTTAACAATACGGTGCATACTCGATCCCGGCTGATAAGCTTTTAATCCCCATAGTGGCGGATATTGATAGCAAACATTATCCGGCCGCATTTTACCCTGCCCGCTATCACCGTGACAGCGAGCGCAGTTTTGAGCAAACAACACTGCCCCGGCAGCGGGTGACACGGCAGTGTCCGGGAAACTTATCTGCACATTCTTCAGGCCAACAGTGTGCTTATCAACATTGCATGAATCGCTCAACCATTTCAGGTACGACATAAATGCCACCATCACTTTACTATCAAGCGGCAGCGGTTTGCCAAGGTGCGGGTGCATAATGCAGTTATTTATTCTTTCGGCAAGTGTTAGCACCCTACCTTCCCTTGCACGGTATGAAGGATAGTTGCGGAACGCAGTTACCAGATTCAGCGAAAATGGTTTTGTGCCGGCATCCTGATGGCAATTAGTACAGTTCATTTTATTGCCAAGGTACTTGCCATCGATACCATCCGGACCGATGTAATAAGCCGTATGCAGCATAAGTTGCCTGCCGTACCTTACCTGCTCGCCAAATTTACCATCCGGTATTTTATTGGTATCGATATTCACTATCGAATCGGCTTTGTGTTGAAGGGGCGCATTATTCTCGGCAGAAGCTTTATCAGAGATGCAGGAAGCATACAACTGCATAGCCCCCAATGCCGCAATAATGGAAAATATATATAAATATCTTTTGCTCATTTTTTTTCAATAGTTTATGGCTTGATATAAGGCGCAAGCTGACTGTACGGAATAAATTCGGCGCGGTAAGTTGGCATGGCGGTTTCCATTGTCCATAACAGTTTGCCTTTTTTGTCTGCCAGTAAAACAACATGACGCTTTGAACAGCATACCAAAACCGTGGTGTCGTCCATCAGGTAAGCACTGCCCATTCTGCCGTTGAATACTTCCTGGGGCAATTGGATGTGCATATCCAATGCAGAGGTGAGGTGCTTTTCATCCAGCTTTAAAGCAAACACGCCCGACTGCTTCTTTTCTACCCCATTATCAAAAAACATTAGGTTACCCTGTGGGTTAATATGCACTGCATGCGCCTGGGTAAAGTCGCATTCGGCAGGTTTACCAAAATTGCCGCCATTACCAAACTTCCAGAGTACTTTACCGGTTTTGGCGTCTATCTTCCATATCTGCCCGTTGTTGTAGAACGACAGCAGGTAGTTACCATCAACATCATAGTTCAGGCTATTGGCATGCATCCAGTCTTTCTTTGTTTTCAGCAGGTGCGGATCTTTCAGCGGATCAATTGCCTCAAAAACGCTCCAGCCCCATAGTTTTTTACCGGTTTTATCCATCACTATAATGCCGTCGCCGCTAACCGTATCCTGCTTTTTACCGCCGATAGCGCTCAGGTCCATTATCCGGTTATCTACATAAATAGTTACCAACTGGCCCTTATCATTTTTCAATATTTCGTGATGGATGGTTTCCTTAAAGTCGTTCTGGCCTTTTTTGAGGTCGAGGATGGTATCGCCCAACAGGTTCACTTCCAGTATTTCGTGACCATAGCTGGTGGGCTCGTCATTGCTCCCCAAAATGCCAATAATAGTGTGCCATTTGGTAAAATGCACCACCTTAAAGCCCACCGAAGCGTTCACCATGTGATACCACCTGATAGCGCCCTTTTTATCAACCAGGAAAGCAACACCCGGCGAATAGCGTTTATTGATAAGCATTAAACCATCGCCAAACCGCGGGGGCAGTTTGGTATGCTTTGCACTATCGGCCTTGAATTGCTCCTGCAAAAACATGGGCAATGGCTCCGATTTGAATGTGTAGGTTTTGCCAGCCGTTTTTTTACCGTTCTTTTCGGTGATGATCTGGTAGGCGTAATCCGTTTCCGGGCTAATGTTGCATAGTACCAATTTATGATCCGTCTTGCCCGCAGATGTGTCGGATACGAATTTTTCACCCCCTTTTTGTTTCCAGTATTCGGCGTAAACATTGGCAGGTATATTGGTTTTTACATTTACCTGTATCTGTAAACGGTTATTGTTATGCAGCCCTATCCGTATTTCCTTAACCTGCACATTACTGTTGCATCCGTACATAACAAGCACGGTACAGCATAAAAACATCAACCTTGTAAAAATTTTCATTGCCCTTCGAAAATTAACAGGACAGGATAGTCATCAAAAGCCCATCCTGCCCTGTTATGTGTTTGTTATTGCTGCCTGCCTGAATTATTAAGATTAGGGTTAACCGTAACCTGATTTAAAGGATAAGGGAAATACTGATCCCTTGGCAATTGAACATGCGGGGTTTGGCCTATCCGGGTAAGGTAGGCGTTTACGATCACGTCATATTTACCCATCCTAATCAAATCTGCACGGCGCTTGCCTTCGTAAAAGAACTCCCATCCGCGTTCCTGGAGTATGGCGTCTCGCAAAGTTGCCTGGCTGAAAGCACCCAATGTTAGCAACGGCGCATGCGATCTTCCTTTAACCTGGTTAATCAGGTCGATACTTTCCTGTGTTGGGCCATTCAATTCGTTCAATGCTTCTGCCCGGCTCAATAGTACATCTGCATAGCGTAAAATATCCACACTGTGCCCGTCATAGTAACCTTTTGAGCCATTAGGATCGGCATACTTCATGGTTGCGATATCCGGCATGTAAAGCACACCCGGCGGCGGCGTAGCTCCCAAAGTTGGCGGCGCCTCATGTACTAAGCCGTCTGTACCATTGTACATTGGGAAGAATAGTTTTTTACGGTCATCGGTATTATCAAAGCTGTTGTAAAAATTCCACGTTACGGCGTAGTATTGCCACCTGTTCAGTATAACCGGATGGTTTAGCGGACCAAAGTGGTTCAATAATTCGGTGCCATTAACATTGGCATCGCTCAATACCGAAAATATGTTTTCTGAGCACCATTTATTTGCTTCGGCAAAAAGGCCAACATACGAAGGGTAAAGTTGGTAAATACCCAGGTTCATTACCTGTTGGGCCATATCGGCCGCTTTTTGCCATTGGTGCTGACGCAGATACAAGCGCATAAGCAAAGTCATGGCAGCACCTTTAGTTGCACGACCAGGATCGTTAGTAGAATAAATGCTGTTATTTTGATAACTAACCGGCAATACGGCTATCGAATTGTTCAGGTCGTTGATCAGGAACGCCTCAATATCAGCAAGCGATGTTACATTGGGTTTACTGGTATAATTGGGGTTAACCAGGTCCTTCTCAGTAGCCAGGATAACCGGCCCCCACAAATCGGTAAGGTCCATATAAGCTACCGCGCGCAGGAATTTCACTTCAGCCAAAAACTGGTTCTTTTCGTCGCTGGTAATGCCTGTCATGTTCGAAATATTCAATATCGCATTGTTCGCGTCAGCGATCAGCTTATATATCTGGCGCCAATCCTCTGCGATCAAGCCATTAGCCGAATTCCACTGAATTAATGAAAGCTGTCCGGGATCGCCGCCGTAGCTGCAATGGCCGACATCGGTTGTAAGATCGGTTAAGGCAAAATGCCGCACTGTCCAATAATCATAATTATCACCTACTGAAGGACCCTTCAACCGCGCGTACACCGCGTTTACCGCGGCTATAGCGTCTGACTTGGTTTGGAAAGCGTTGGCGCTTGTCAGGTTGCTATATACTTTCGGGTCCAGGTTCTTATTACAACTAACCTGCATAAATGCAGCCGCTGTAAGGAAGAGTATTATATATTTTTTCATCTTTTTCTGATTTATGTTGATCCGATAAATAACCTTCATCATCATTATTGAAGCGAAAGTCTGATACCTGCAGCAAACGTTCTGAATGCCGGGAATGCCGCGAAATCAAGACCGCCGCCAATGTTAGTGGTGTGCACGTTCACTTCAGGGTCAGTCCCTTTGTAGCCGGTAATCGTTAACAGGTTCTGTGCTTCGCCATAAATTCTAAGTCCCTGTATATGTTTGATGTGTGTAAAAAGCGACCTTGGCAGATTATAGCCCAGCGAAAGTGTTTTTAAACGAATATATGAGGCATTCTCAACAAATCTTGAGTTTACATAGCTGCCATAAGTGCTAAGAAAATATCCTTCACGCGGAATCGAAGCATTTTCGTTAACACCGGGAACAAACCTGTTTAACGCATCAGTTGAAGTAGTCGACTCCAAAACCAACCTGTTCATATCGTACAGGTAGTAACCAAACGCTCCCTGGAAGAACACATTCAGATCAAAACCTTTATAACGAAAATCATTTCCAAAACCCATTGTATAATGCGGTGTGGTATTGCCCAGGTAAGTCCTGTCGGTAGGAGTTATTTTGCCATCGCCATTTACATCAGCATATTTCGGGTCGCCGGGCTTGGAGTTTGGCTGCGGTGCGTAGTGTTCGCCGGTTTTTATTACACCTTCATATTGATAGCCGAAAAGCTCACCCAACTCCTGGCCGGGTACCAGTTTGGTAAACGCCTGGCCCGATACTACACCGCTTGGGTTGGCTGTGGTGCCATCAATTTCGGATACACCGGGAGCAAATTTTAGCAGCTTTTGTTTGTTGTAAGCAATATTAAAACTTGTTGTCCATTGGAAATTGCTGGTTCTGATATTGGTTGAATTAATATCAAGTTCGATACCTTTATTTTCAATTGAGCCGCCATTTATCAACTGGCTGTTAAAACCGTACTGCTGGCCGATGGGAACATTGATCAGCAGATCGCTTGTAACTTTTCGGTAAACGTCAAGTGTCGCGGTTATTCTATCGTTCAGGAATCCCATATCCAATCCCGCATCCAATTGCGCAGTGCTTTCCCATTGCAGGTTCGGATTAGGCAATGTAGCAGGCTCGATACCGATCTGTAGCGGCCCATTTGGACCTAATACCGTGCTCCAGTTAGAGAAAATGCTTAAGAACTGATAATTAGGGATACGGTCGTTACCGGTAACGCCATAGCTTACACGTGCTTTAAGAGATGAAAAAGTGTTCAGATTTTTAATAAAATCCTCATCTGTAAGCCTGTAAGCTAACGCGCCTGACGGAAAAAGACCATAACGGTGGTTACTACCGAACTTTGATGAGCCGTCGTCTCTCAGCGTAAAAGTTGCTAAAAGCTTATCCTTGTAAGAGTAGTTTACCCTGCCAAAGTAGTCAGTCAGTGTTGATTGTGCTTTGTTACTGCCATAACCATTGGTAGTGGAACCGGCGCTCAGGTTGTAGTACAGAAAATCGTCGGTAGAAAATCCTTTGGCGCTTGCTGACAGATTTTCACTTATGTCTTTTTGATTGGACGTACCGGCGAGAATGTTAAAATCATGGTTGCCATTGATCTTAAAGGTGTAGGTGAAATAATTTTCAACCAGCCACCTGAAAGTGTAAAAAGACTGTTCAGAAGCAATACCCCCATCCGCCTGCCCTGCCGGAAGTGTACTCGGCGTATACTGACCGGCTATCGAACCGCTGTATTCGCTGCCTGCATTTAAATGATAGGTGAAGTTTTTGAACAACTGGTAATCCACGGTTATATTACCATTGAATAGCTTGTTCTCCAGGTTATTGGTAGGCTCCAGTAAATTGGCCAGCGGGTTTTGCAGACCACTGTTACCGGGGGCAGTATAAAAGTGGTAAGTACCATCCGCATTATAGATGGGCTGATTTGGAGCAGCCGTCAGGATACTGAATAAAGGAGCTGTGATATCGCCTGAATAGGATTGCAGGTTTTCATTAGTGCTTGCGCCGTAGAAATTAGCGCTGATCTTTATATCATCGTTCAGCTTTTTCTCCGTTCCTATTCTGACAGAATACCGCTCCATGCCTGTATTTTTTAACACGCCAAGCTGGTTAAGGTAATTAGCAGAAATATATAGTCTTGAGTTTTGATCGCCGCTGCTGATGCTCAGGCTTCTGTTTTTAACGGTTGCATTTTGTGTGGCAGCGCTTAACCAATTGGTGTTGGCAGACTGAAAGCTGGAGGGGAATGGCGGCGGGTTACCGTCCTCGACAGCAGTAGCATTCTGTATGGCTGTATATTGAGTGCCGGTTAGTAAAGATGGCTTATATGTCATATACTGCTGGCCATTTGATACATCGGCATCAATAGATACCCTGCCTAATTTCCCTTTTTTGGTAGTGATAAGCACTACGCCATTACCACCGCGCGAACCATAAATTGCCGTTGCCGATGCGTCTTTCAGCACCTCTATATCCTCAATATCATTCGGGTTGATCAGGTTTCCGTTATCAGAAATAAAACCATCCACAACATATAAAGGCGCATTGCTTGTATTAATGGAGTTACCACCCCTTATAGTAATATTGATGGCACCACCCGGAGCAAAGTTTGATTGCTGCACCTGTACACCCGCAGCCTTACCCTGTATGGCCTGCCCAATGTTGGCGGTTGTGCCGCCAAGGTTCAGGTCGTCGCCTTTAACAGAGCTTACAGAGCCGGTAAGGTCGCTTTTCTTTTGCGTACCGTAGCCAACCACAACCACATCGGTTATTGAGTTTATTTGTGGCAACATTTTAATGGTCATTGCCCGTGAGGCATTCACCGGCACTTCCCGCGTGGCATATCCTATAAATGAAAATACCAATACAGCGCTGCTATTCCGTACGTTAATAGAAAAGCTACCGGCAGAACTGGAAACAGTAGCCGCGGCTTCACCCTTTACCTTAATAGTAACGCCGGGTAATGGCTGGCCATTTTCGTCAATAACGGTTCCGGTTATTGTAATTGCAGCTGCCGCTTCGGTAGCAACAGGCCGGGCATCCGGCTCGGGTTTCGGAATGATCAGTATTACATCATTTACCGTTTCATACCGCACAGGCTGGCCTTTGAGACATTCGTCAAGCACCTGTTTTACATCCTGATCTTTTACATTAAGCGTGATGGGCTTTACCGCGGTCACCGATTCGTTATTATACAAAATGGTGATCTTGGTTTGCTGCCTGATCTGCGTGATCACTTCGGTTAATGTGGCATCCTTTACATTCAGGCTGATCTTTTGTGCAAGAATAGAAGCCTTTGACTGAAGGATGAAGATGGTCATTAAGAGTAAAGTGAATTTCATCCGTAGTAAAATTTTAGGCAATAAGCGTTCCTTATCCCTGAAGTTTAATTCAGTAAATATTTTATACATTTGAATGTTGGGTTAAATTTAAAGTCTATTGTTAACTGCAATGATTTTGCCCTAACTCAGTCTTATCCAAGGCTGATCATCGGGGAGTCTTGGCGGGCTCCCTGACTTTTTAGGTGTATCCGGGTAATTTTTTTGAGGTATCCAAACATTACCACACACCATCTGTCAATAATAGATGACGGCGGGGTAAAGTAAGCTTTGACGGGTATGTGTCAATTTGATACGATAATCCTCCTTTCTTTAAGGTCGCAATGTATATTTCCAATTAGTTCAAAGCTTTTTAAGAGGTGATCGAGGTTCTCAGCCTTTGAAAAGGTCCCCCCTACGCGTACGTTTTTAGAAAGGTGATACGTAACATCAACATCATACCAACGGCTAATGAGTTTCATTACTGAACGTATATCCTCATTATCAAAAATAAAATAGCCGTTTTTCCAGGCAACCGCCTCTTCAATTGGTGCATTTGCAATGCTGATAACGCCATTGCCTTTGGTAATGCGGGCCTGCTTGCCGGGCACAAGCAGCTTCGTTTGGCCGGTAAGCTCATCGTTTACATTTACACTTCCCTGTAGTAAGGTGGTGGCTATTTTATCGTCGTCATTATATGCTTTTATGTTGAAGTGGGTACCCAGATCGGTAGTGGTTACCTCGCCGGTTACTACCTTAAAAGGCATTGCACTATTGTGTACAACTTCAAAATATGCTTCACCCTCCAGTTCAACCCGTCTTTCCTTACCATTAAACTGAACGGGGTAATGCAAACGCGAATCAGCATTCAGCCATACTTTGGTACCATCCTGCAAAACGAGCTGGTATTGCCCTGCACGCGGAGTAATAATAGTATTGTACGCAATAGCTGCAGATGCATTTGCAGCACCTGTGGCGGCATAAACCAATTTACCCTTGCCTATCTTCTTTATATTAACGCCCGCCTGGGCCATAGTACTATCTGCGGCATCGCCCAACTGCACGCTGCTGCCGTTGGCTAATACCAGCGTGGCTTTATTGGTACCTGGCATAACAGGCGCTTTTTTTACAGCCACAACTGCCGGGTTCTTGTGCACATCAGCTTGCCTGTTAGTCTTCAATAAAAGAATGCCCCCGGTAAAGGCAACAACCAATACTGCAGCAATTCGGTAAAACATTATCCGTTGCCTGCCCCTGCGATTGCTTTGCTCCAGCTTACGATTAAAATTTGCGTAAAGATGGGTTTTCAACCCCTGTTCGCCGCCTTGTTCTTTCACCCAGGCTTCAAAGTCGGTATGGCCCCCTGTAAGCCAGTGGTACCAGTCATTCAACTCTTCCATTTCTTCGTCGTTCAACGCATGATTGCGTAAACGGTGTAATAGTTCCTGAATGCGGGTCTTATCCATGAAATGCAAATAATAAGTTTATAATATGGGGCCTATATATTGTAATACGCACGAAAACATAGTAACCGTTATCCGA
>JBQCIS010000280.1:0-7738 GCA_051953515.1 Mucilaginibacter sp. | reverse complement strand
AGGTCCATGTGCCTGTTGCGCTTCCTGTAATAGTGCCATTGGCGGCAACGGTGATTGATGAAGCCACCTGCAGATCAGGCGACACCTGCTCGTTGGCATATCCGGGTACAACCTCGTAATCCAATTCTATTCTTTCCCATGTGCCGGCGAGCTGTGAGGCTGTAATTGCAGAGTCGGCAACGTTAGCGTAACGCTCCGGAGAAACAACCGGCCATCCGTCGGCTGTCCAGTATATTTTGCGTATATGCAGATCCATAAAGTAAGAATTAACGCTTGGGCGCGCATTGTGCGCCATATAAAATTGCCCGTTCCCGTCGTCAAATACGCCGCAATGCGCGGTACCCTGCCAGCCACCATGACCGGTAAACTGGTACGGCGCTACGATCATTGGCCCATGATCTATATTAGTATTTATATCAACTCCGTTATAATCATAAAACGGCCCCTGCGGATTATCCGCTCTGCCTACGCGCACGTTGTATTTTGTTTGCAGCCAGTCATACGAGATAAACAGGAAGTATTTCTTTAGATCAGGATTGTAAATGATCTCGGCTCCTTCAATATTGCCATTGTATTTTCCATTGGTGAAGCCCCGGTTAGCTATCCTTATCCCTTTATCGCCGGCGGTTGCAGCAAGGCCGGTTGCGGCATTTAATTTCAGGATGTAGATTCCATCCCAGGCAGAACCATAATACATCCATTGATCGCCAGACGCTGTAGTGATAACGGTGGGGTCTATCGCGTTGGTTTGTGTTGTATTATCATTAGCGGAGGTAACAACAACTCCTTTTTCGGTCCAGGGGCCTTCAGGGGAGGCAGCAGTTGCCATACCTATCACACTCAGCCTTGCCACCGGTGATGAAAGGGAGTAATATAACCTGTATTCATTACCATATTTTAATACGTACGGCGCCCACAAGGAATTATTAGGGGTTCCTCCCTTGGAGGTAATATATTGCGCCCCAGCCGACGGTAAAGATGAAAACACCCATCCCACAAACTGCCACTGTACCAAATCCTTTGATTTTCTGATCTGGATACCAGAGCGAACATCAATGCCATAGCCCACATCAGTGCTGTAGCAATAGTAGTAATCGCCGAATTTCTTTATTGATGGATCATGCACGTTGTATACCGACCATTTGGGATAATCGATAAAAGGTGCTATATCCGCGTAGGTATCTTCTATTGTGTTGATATCAAACGCGGGCGAAGTTTGCTTCGTGGTATCGGGATTATTTATTGTAGTTGTGGTGGTTGAAACGGCGCTTTTCTTGCATGAGGCAAATAAAGCGACAACTATCAGCCCTGCATATAAATATTTAGTGGTTTGCATGGTAAATGATAATAAGGGTATTGTAAAGAAAGGCAGGCCGCACTTGTTCAGCACGGCCTGCCGCTTATTTAATAACTTGTATTTTGCACTACACCCGGATTTGTTTGAATTTCATTCAGTGGTATTGGCAGGTATTCTCTGCCTGGTGCGTAAGTATTAAATTCAGGGTCTCTGGTTTTTAGCCATGCCAGTTTAACCGGATCCTGCAACCATCCCCAGCGAACGATATCATCAAAGCGATGTCCCTCAAGCGAAAATTCGAGGAATCGTTCATGCGCAATCTGATCACGCATCTGGGCCTGTGTCATGCCCGGTTTCACAATCGCGAGGTCAGGCAAACCAACCCGGCTGCGTACCTGCTGGATATAAGGATAAGCCTGAGTAGTGCTGCCCAGCTCATTCAGGCATTCGGCATACATTAAAAGTACATCGGCGTAACGCATTAATCGTTCATTAATGCCTGAGCGCCAATCGTATTCATTTGGTTGCCCGGTATCGCCGTTTTCGTATTTATGGCACCAAACGGCATTTAACGATGAACTACCGGCATAAGCAGCGGCAAAACTCTGTCCGTATAACTTTTCGCCCGGTTTGTTGTAATACATTGTTACGTCAAGGCGAGGGTCAACGCCGCCAGAAATGGTTGGTTCCTGCAGGTATTCGTTATAAAGGGCTCTTGTTGGCTGCACATCGCCAAAACCAAAACTTGCAGCACCAAAAGTCACCGCCCTGGCCGAAGTTTTTCCCCATCCTGAAGAAGGGTCGCCACCCCAGCCTAAATCCGTTCCGCCTGCATCCCTTGAAAATTGCACTTCGAATATCGATTCGGCGTTATTTTCCGCATTCAGGAAGAAGTTATCGTAATAGTTTGGCATCAGGCTATAAGTGCCTGCGTCAATTATGGCTTTAAACTGCGTGGCAGCATCGGTATAGTCCTTGGTAAACAAATAGGTTTTGCCCAAAAAGGCCATTGCCGCACCTTTTGTGGCTCTGCCCACCTGGTTATCAATGCTGGTTAAGCCAGAATAGCTCACCGGCAATAGCGGTATTGCTGCTTTAAAATCGCTGATCACTTGCTGCCATACCACGCTTTGGGGTTGTTGCTTTACAGTGTAATCCTTTTCTGATTCCGCCGGAGTTAATGGCATCGGCACGTTTTTATAAAAATCTGCCAAATGGAAATAGTATAAACCGCGCAGGAAATAAGCCTGTCCGAGTACCCTGTTCTTCAGATCGGCATCCATTGAAATGGAAGGCACATATTTTAACACCTCATTGGCCCTGAGTATGCCCTGGTAATATGCGGTCCACGCAATTCCGGAAGTAAAGCCGCTTGAAGCAAGATTGAATTTACCACAGTTATAGATCTGGTCCCACGGACTGTTGCTGGTGCAATCATCTCCGCGCGTGTTTTGAATTACCTGCGTAAAACGCATGTATGAGCCATCGATAATTAAGCTGCCGTAAACCGCATTTATCCCCGCTACTGCATCAGAGGCATTTCTCCAGAATGTTTGCGTTGTTTGGGCATTGGGGTTAACCGTATTCAGATCGGCTTTTTTACAACCTGCGGCTACGCCCATTAGTATTATGGTGAATAATATATTTTTATTAAAGATCTTTTTCATGACAATCATTGTTAAACTATAGTTTACAAACCAACCTGAACACCAACCAATAAAGTACGCGGATTAGGGAATGAACCATAATCGAAGCCCCTGTTTATCGTTCCGTCGTTGATAAAATCGGGGTCAAACCCTTTGTATTTGGTGATGGTATACAAATTTTGACCGGACAGATAGATACGGAAGCTCCTCAAGGCGTGGGTCTTGCTCAGCAAACTCGCAGGCAGCGTATAACCAAGCTGTGCTGTTTGAATACGGGCGTAAGATCCGCTTTGGATAAAACGGTCAGAATTTCTGCCGTTGCCGTTCGGATCGCCGATATACGGACGCGGTACATTTGTGTTAGTGTTTGTAGGCGTCCAGAAATTCAGCTCGTCTGTAGAAGCGTTAACATATTGACCAGACATCAGCCCCTGATATACACCATTAGCGATTTTGCTGCCCGTATTTCCTTGTATAAAGATCGAAGCGTCAAAAGCTTTATAAGAAGCAGTATAGTTTAAACCGAAATAAAACTTAGGAATTGCCGAACCCAAATAGGTTTGGTCGGCATCGGTTATCTGACCATCGCCGTTGATGTCTTTAAATTTAACATCACCTGGTCCTGCACCAATTTGGGTAGCATGATTTTTCAGGTCAGCAGCATTCTGGAAAATGCCTTGTGTTACGTAACCATAAAGTTCGCCCACTTCGTGGCCAACGGCGGTTTTGCTGTATGGGCCGTAGATAGGGTTATTTCCATTACCGAGAGATACAACTTTATTTGCCAGTGTAGAGGCATTGGCGTTAATATCATAGTGGAAGTCGCCGGTGTTATCACTGTGGTAAGTTACGCTAAACTCTATACCCTTATTGGTGAAAGTTGCGGCATTAACCACTGGTGTATTAATGGCACCCACTGACGCAGGTATAGGAACAGCCAAAAGAATACCATTGATCTTGTTATCATAATATTCTGTGGTGATTGCCAGGCGGTCATGCAGCAAACTTATGTCCAACCCTAAATTCTTGGTTTGTTTCTGTTCCCACTTGTCATTTTGTGAGAACACTTGCGTTTGTGTAGTGCCATTAGCTAAGGTATTACCAAACACATAGCTTGCATTTGAATTTACGATCGTCTGATAAGGATACCACGACAATGCTTCCACGTTACCCTGTGTGCCATAGCCTGCGCGCAATTTTAAATTGGTAATAACATCGGGCAGATGTAAAAAATGCTCTTTGTTGATATTCCATCCTACCGAAACACCTGCAAAGTTACCATAACGGTTAGCCGCGGTAAGCTGTGAACTACCATCCCTTCTGAAGTTACCAGTCAATAAGTACCGATCGTCATAATTATAATTGATACGACCGAAAATAGGCGAATAAAAATAACGAACGCCATTATTGCCAAACAGTAGCTTGTTGGTGGGGGCGCTTACATTATCAAAAGCCTGCAGATAGGGTGTGGACATGTTAGTGGCCGATCCGAAAATGGTATTGTTGCTATCTTTCTGATAAGCTGTACCCGCCAGCATCTCTACATTATGCTTGCCGGCTGTAAATTTATAGCTCAGCGTATTTTCAATGAGTGAGGTAAAAGGTTCGCCCCTGGCATCACTGTAATAGCCTGATAAGCTTGGATAGAACCAGCCAAGGTCATACGCCGGTTCGAAATAGTAATTACGGTAATCCGTACGGTCGTAGCTAACGTTGATGTGGTATTTTAAGTTCTTGATAATCTCAACTTCGGCCCATGCAGAACCAACGAAACGGTTATGCTGGCTTTCATTATCGATAAGATTATTTACACCGATAATATTTAATGAGATGGCCCTTTGTGTATTCTGGTTAACACCACCATATCCGCCTAAACGATTCGGATCATAAACAGGCATTGTTGGAATGGCTTGTATCAGGTCGACAATTTCATTGCCGGTACCATGCAGTCGTGGATAAGCCAGGTTGCGGTAATAGGCTTCTGTGTAAGCCAGCTTTGCGCCATAAGAGAAAATGCCTTTCTTACCCTGCATCTCCGCGTCCATATTGTATCGCTTAAAATATGGGCCGGCAACAACGGTACCGGTCTGGTTAAAATAACCAAGAGATACTTTATAAGTAGTAGACTCATTCCCGCCCGAAAAGCTAAGATCATGATCCTGGGTCATACCTGTTTTAAAGGCGGCTTTTTGCCAGTTAGTATTAACATTGCTGATAAACTGGCTTGATGAAGGATCATTGCCCGGAGCCAGTGCTATTCCGGCATTGGTTTCGGCGGCATCTACTATTTTTTGATAGCCTGCGCGGTCTGTAACCGATATTTCTTTAGGGTTGTTCTGAATCCCGAAATACCCGTCGTAATTAATTTTTAATGGTCCGTTATGGCCACGCTTGGTGGTGATGAGTATTACACCGGCTGCTCCGCGAAAGCCGTAAATAGCGCCCGCCGAGGCATCTTTTATCACCTGAATGCTTTCAATATCATCTGTAGGAAAGTCAAACGGGGTCATTGTAGGTACGCCATCAATAACATACAGCGGGTTATTGTTCGTTAACGAGCTCACGCCACGAATATGGATGGTTACCCCTTCGCCTGGTATACCAGATCCGTTCACTTCCACACCTGCTACCTGGCCCTGTAATTCCCTGGCCACGTCATGGGTAACGCGCGTATTGGCATTTTTCATATCAACAACGCTGATAGAACCGGTCAGGTTCTCCTTTTTTTGCGTGCCATAGCCAACAACCACCACCTCGTTAAGCGAGTTTGATGCCGGTTTCAGCACTACGTTAATCAGGTAAGTATCCGCTACCGGAATACTCTGCTGCTCATAACCGATAAAGGAAAAAACGAGCACCGCGCTATTCACATTAACCCCGGGGATGGTTAGTGAATATTTCCCATCTACCCCTGTTTGGGCACCGATCTTCGTACCCTTCAGCAGTACGCTTACGCCCGGAAGCGGCTGGTTATTCTCGTCAGTCACCCTTCCTGTAATGGTAACCGGTGCAACCGCTTTCCCTTTTTCAAATAATATTACCAGGTTATTATCGCCCAGTGTATATGCCAGGTTTGTCCCTTTAAGCAATATCTGCATGGCTTCATCAAGCGACGCATTGGTAATGCTTAAGGTTGCCGGTAAATCATTCTTGATCAGCAGGTCGTCGTTATACAAAAAGTGATAGTCCGACTTTTTTTCAATTTCTTTAAGAGCCTTTTTTAAAGACATGTTTTCGAAACTGACATTGATCTTGCTTTGACTATATCCTTTTGAAAAGGCCTGAACCGAGGTGATCAGTATCAAGACAAGGATAAATTTTAACATAAGAATAACTTTCAAAAACTGATTTAGCCGCACCTTACCGGTGCGGTATACATTTTTTTTCATAATTTAGCATTAAGGTTGTTTAACTATTGGGTTTTTTGAAGGACTGGTAGTTAATATGTACCATATACACGGGGGAATGCGTCAACATTTCCCCGTTTTCGTTTGATAAGCTGAATAATTATTTATGCATAGGCACTAATTGGGTTTAAATGATCAATAGATTTCAATTTGATTGTTTTGGGTTTTATAATGGAAGTCGACGGTAGTCCGCAAGGCATTCAGGGCCTTATCTATCGGCTCGTTTTGGAACCTGCCTGTAAATCTTAGTTTCTTCAGATCGTCGTTCTCAAAAACGATCTTTACATTGTATCTGCGCTCCAGCTTTTCGGCAATGCTTCCAAAGTCTTCGGCATCAAATGCAAGTTTGTTATCTATCCAAAGCGCTTCAGATGGCAGGGTATCTGTTTTCGCCTGGTGTATCCTGCTTAAGGCAATCATCGGAACATCATCCGTTTCACTTGCCGGGTTGTCGGGTGATGGAACTGTTGGAGCGGTTTGCTCATTATTAAAAACCGTCAGCTTCTCAGAGGCTTTCAGGATGATCTTTTTTTCCGGGTTCTTTAAAACTGTCAGCTCTATCCGTCCGCGAACAAGGGCCGCTTCGGATGTTACATCATTGGTATAAGACCTTAAATTAAATTCGGTGCCCAGCACCCTTATACTAATAGTTGGGGTTGTTACAATAAAAGGGTGCTGCGGATCTTTAACCACATCAAAGAAACCTTCACCGGTGAGCGATACTTTTCTGAATTCGGTGCCATAGCTATCGGCATTATAAGTTAATTTACTGCCCGCATTGAGCCATACTTTTGTGCCGTCTGGCAATTGTATCTTACTCAAACCATTTTTAGGCGAAATTATCTGGCTGATTCGGTTGGCAGTGATTTTGCGGGGAACAGCAAACCATATAATACCTACTATCAAGCTGGCCGCAACGGTCCATGAGGCTATTTTAACAAGACGGATTACTTTTCTCCGGGATGCACTATCTTCAGCGGCGGTAATCCTGGCCATCTCTGCATTTTCTTCTTCCTCTGCTTTATTCAGCCTGGTTTCAAAGGCTGCCCACTTATTTTCTAATTCGTCATTCAATTTGGCCTGATACTGGCTTTTCCATATCTCCTCCAATAAGTGAATCGGATACCTTTCCGCAACATTTTGCTGCAGTAATTCATTAAGTTCGCGTAGTTCTTCCGGAGAGGCTTCGCCGCTTAATTTTTTGCCAATAAGGATCCAAATATGATGTATCATTAACTAAGTCTACATATACAGAGACTATGGAAAATGAAAACACCCTGGTCAGAAAATTACTTTTTTTTCAAAAGTGAATTTATAACAGGAGAAACGGCTGTTTTTTGAGATTTTAAGATACCCTCTGCAATGCGTTTTAGTGCATTGCCCATGTG
>JBQCIS010000279.1:0-22931 GCA_051953515.1 Mucilaginibacter sp. | reverse complement strand
ATTTTGCTTTATTGCATTTTCTTCCTCTTTGGTACGATGGAACCCATAAACCAGCAATAATACACCCTTACCTGACCGATCCGGAACATGCACACGCCGGCCATGTTCGTGAACTACCTTGTCGGGAAGTGAGTTGCAGTGTATCGAAATAAATAGATCGCCATTATTTTCGTTCGCTATTTGTGCGCGTTTTTCCCAGGCTACGTCCTCTTCGGTACTACGGGTTAAAACACAGCGCACGCCATCCATATTTTTTTCTATTTCCTTTTGCAATTTAAGTGCAATGGCCAACGTTACATTTCTTTCATAAGAGTAAGACCCTGATGCTCCCAGCGAAAAATGACCAACTGTGCTTGAATGCGGCCCGCCATGACCGGCATCAACAATGATGGTTTTGATCCTGTAGCCCGAACGCGACGAGTCTTTTTTTAAGGAACCAACTGATGGAGAAGAAAATACGGAAAATGAAATAAGCAGCGGGGTTAAACTGCAAATCACCCTCTTCAATATTTTATTTTTCATTATGTTTGAACGCTGATAAATATTGTTAATTGTATCTGCAAAAATACTATTCGAAATCGATTTTGAAATCCGTAGGCCTGTTTTTTCTGCTTGAATTATTTCTCACAGTTAATGTTATGGCTGCTAATAAAAACAGCAAATATAACAATACCCGCCTGCTTGCAGATACCATTATTAAACTTGACACCAATCGCGATAAAAAGTTGCTTCGCATAAAAAAGCCCGCAACTACCACCGTTAAAAATGATACCACCAAAAAAGGTCAGGCAAGCGGCCTCAGCGCGGAGGTAAAAGCTACTGCCGAAGATTCGACCATTGTTGACAAGGTACATGATATTATGTATTTATATGGTCAGGCCCGTGTAAAATACGAGGATGTGGAGATGGATGCGGATTATATTCGTGTTGATAAGAAAAACCACCTCGTATATGCAAGCGGCGTAAAAGACCCAATAACACACCGCTACATAGGCCGACCTATTATTCAACAATCCAAAAAAGACAAGCCGGTGGAGTGCGACTCATTGCTGTTTGATTATAAGTCGAAGAAGGGAAAAATATATAACCCGGCATCGGAACAGGACGGCAATTTTATATCAGGCGGCCAGGTTAAAAAGCTGAATGATGAAGAAGCAGCCTATCGTAACGTACTGTTCAGTACCTGTAGCAAGCCATTCCCCGAGACAGACTTTGGCATTGTGATCACTAAGGGTATCGGTGAAAAGAAGCGTATCATTTCGGGCCCTGCGTACCTTGAAATAGAAGGCGTGCCGTTGCCGTTGGCTGTTCCGTTTGGTTTTTTCCCAAAACCTGATACCAAATCGTCAGGTATAATATTGCCTACATTTGGCGAGGATGCAAAGCTTGGTTTTTATATAAAAGGTTTAGGCTATTATATCGCATTGAACGATTATATGGACATGACCACTACCGGTACCATGTATTCGAACGGATCGTACGAGTTGAATGAAACGGTGCATTACCTGAACCGTTACAAATATTCGGGCAGCTTTTCGTTAAGTTACGGTTCACACAATTATGGCCTGGAAGGCGATCCTCCTCAAAAAGATTTTAATATTACCTGGTCGCACACGCAAAACCCTAACGCAAGTCCGGGCAGTACATTCAGTGCTTCGGTAAATGCGGGTACCTCAACATTTTATCAGAACAACCCCACTGCCGGAAATTATAACCTGCAAACACTTACTCAAAATAACTTAAGTTCGAGTATTTCATACGGAAAAGTATGGGAAGGTACGCCTTTTAACTTAACTGTGAGCCTTTCGCACAGCCAGGACCTCTCGGCTAAAACCATAACGCTGAACCTGCCTACATTCAACTTCAATATGTCTACTATCAGCCCGTTCGATTCAAAGAATAGGGTCGGCCCGCAAAAATGGTATCAGAAAATTACTGTTGGTTATAGTTTGCAGGGTACAAATAATATAAATGCCGTTCCGGAAGATGAATTGTTTAAGGGCAACACCTTGTTTAAACGCATGCAAAATGGTATGGAGCATACTATTCCTATCGGCTTTAATCAAACCATTGCAAAATATTTCCAGTTTTCGGCCAGTGCCAATTATAACGAATGGTGGTATTTTCAGCACGTGCATGAGTTTTACGACCGTAACAACATCATTAACCCCGATGCACCTGTTATTGACACCGTTAACGGCTTTAAAAGGGCGGGGGCCTATAACCTGAGTGCTGGTATGTCTACCAAAGTATATGGTACGATGGAATTTAAAAGCGGAAACTTAAAGGCCCTGAGATGGGTTGCAACGCCATCGTTATCCTATCAGTATAAGCCTGATTTCTCGGATCCTTCGTTTGGATATTATCAGAATATTGTAAGCAATGCCACTGTGCCATACCCGGTAACTGCAACGGTTTATTCTATTTTTCAAAATTCGGTATACGGCGGCCCTTCAGCAGGAAAGCAGTCCGGCCTTAGCCTGAGTATTGATAATACCATTGAAGGTAAGGTAAGACCGAAGGCAACCGACACCTCAACAACCGACAAGCACATCAAGATACTCGACGGGTTAACATTTTCTACCTTTTATAACTTCGCAGCGGATTCGTTTAAACTATCGCCCATCTCTTTTTCAGGACACACAGCCATTTTTAATCAGAAAATCAACATCAGCTTCAGCGGTATTTTCAATCCATATCAGGAGCGTGTTATCGACTCTATATCAAATGGTGTAATTACCAAAAATGCTATCGAGTTAAATAAATACACGTGGCAAAACGGCAAATTACCCAGCCTGCAGCAATTTACACTTTCCATGAGCGGTAGTGTAAATTCTGCATCGTTTCATCCGCACACCAACAACGTTAACAGCCAATTACAGCCCAATACACTGCAAAACATGACGCCTGAACAGCAGGACAGGCTGGCGATGTTAAACTCAGACCCATCGGCATACGTAGATTTTAATATTCCGTGGAACATTTCATTTAACTACAGCTTTACATACTACAATAACTACAGGAATACAAACACCACTAACACAATGATGATAAGCGGCGATTTCAATCTTACGCCGAAGTGGAAGATACAGTATTCAACCAACTACGACCTTAAGGCCCGTGCTTTTAGCAGTGCTACCTCATTTTCGATATACCGCGATCTGCATTGCTGGGATCTTTCTATACAATGGCTGCCGTTTGGTTACTATAAATCGTATAACGTAACCCTTAGGGTGAAATCAACAATTTTACAGGACCTGAAACTGAGCAAGCGCAGCGATTACACGAATAATGCGTATTTTGGCCAGTAATTATGCTTGCAGAAATAATTACCATTGGCGATGAAATTCTCATCGGCCAGATCGTTGATACTAATTCAGCTTTTATAGCCCAGCAGCTCAATGCCATAGGCATCCGTGTAAAACAGATATCATCTGTATCGGACGACCGTGAGCATATCCTTACGGCCCTTGCCGAAGCTAAAAGCAGGGCAGATGTTATACTGGTTACAGGCGGTTTGGGCCCTACAAAAGATGATATCACCAAGAAAACGCTGGCTGAATATTTTGGTGTAGGTCTTATTGAAAATAAAGATGCCTTAGACAATGTTGAGTCGATATTTATGCGGATACGCGGCACACTGGCCAATATGCTGGATATTAACCGCCAGCAAGCCCTGGTGCCCGAAAATTGCGAGGTGATATTAAATAAGAACGGCACCGCGCCGGGTATGTGGTTTAATGTGGACGGCAAGATTTATATGTCCATGCCGGGTGTACCGCATGAGATGATGTATATGATGGAGGATAGCGTTATCCCCAAGTTGAAAGCTACATTAAAGCTGCCTGCCATTGTTCATAAAACCATTCTTACATCAGGCGAAGGGGAATCATACCTGGCGAAGAGGATAGAGGATATTGAGGACGAGTTACCGCCATATATAAAGCTGGCCTATTTGCCAAAATTAGGGCAGGTGCGTTTACGCTTAAGCGGGTATGGTAATGATGAAACCGCGTTAAAACAGGAAGTAGAAACTTTTGCTTCACGTATTATAGAGCGCGTAGGCAACGTTGTTATCGCAGAAGAAGATATAACGCTTGAAAAGGCTATCCTGAATAAGATGGAAGCCGCGGGCTTAACACTTTCTATTGCGGAAAGCTGTACCGGAGGGTATATTTCACATCTTATCACGCAGCATGCCGGTTCTTCAAAAGTATTTTTGGGTGGTGGGGTGACTTATTCAAACGCCTTAAAAGAAAGCCTGCTTGGTGTAAACCTTAAAACGCTTGAACGGCATGGCGCTGTAAGCGGGGAGACGGTTACCGAGATGGTGGAAGGTGCCGTGAAGCATTTTAGATCTGATTATGCAATTGCCGTAACCGGAATTGCCGGGCCCGATGGCGGCACCGAAGAAAAGCCCGTAGGAACGGTTTGGATCGGGGTGTCAAACGGCGTAAAAACACAGGTAAAGAAATTCACATTTGGCAATAAACGTGTGCAAAACATTGAAAGAAGCGCAATTTCAGCACTTTCCATGTTGAATACTTTACTTGTGGAAAACATAAAATAAAAATTGTTATGGTTATTTTTGACCAGACTAATTATACATTTTTTACATGGCCAGATATCAGCTGTTATTGCCAAAAATGGGGGAAAGTGTTGCAGAAGCAACCATCATTAAATGGTTAAAAAAGCCCGGCGATTATGTGCAGGCAGATGAAGCTGTATTAGAAATAGCAACCGATAAAGTTGATTCAGAGGTTCCATCGCCGGTAGCCGGCCGCCTTTCAGAGCAGCTTTGCAATGTGGATGATGTGGTGCAGGTAGGCGCGGTAGTAGCCGTACTGGAAACTGCCGACGAAGCGCAATCTGTAACGCCTCCACCTATACCAGCCCCGGTACAACCTGCTGCCCCTGCACCAGATGTGCCAAAAGCACCGGAGCCTGTATTAACACAATCCATTCCGGGTACGGATTTATTAAAAGATGTTTCGCCGCAACAACAACCTGTTGTAAGCGATAACGTAAGGTTTTATTCGCCACTGGTGCGCAGCATTGCCGCACAGGAAGGTATTGGCGCTTCAGAGCTTGATAAAATACAAGGTACAGGCGCAGACGGGCGCTTAACCAAAGATGATCTGCTGTATTATATCCGTAATAAGCAAAACGGAAGGGTAGATGAACCGGCAGCGGCTACTGCCACTTCGCCACAACCGGCGCCTGCTGCACCTGGCAGAGCAGAAGAGCCTGTGTTTACGCCACCTTCACCAAAACCGGCAGAACCACAGCCTGAACAAAAGGCGGCGCAGCCCGCGGCGGCATCGCCAAAACCTTCGGCAAACGGCACTTCTGTATCAGGAGGTGATGAGATTATAGAAATGGACCGTATGCGCAAGCTGATAGCTGAGCACATGGTGTACAGCAAGCATACTTCGCCTCACGTTACTTCGTTTGTTGAAGCCGACGTAACCAACCTGGTGCTGTGGCGTGACAGGGTAAAAAGCAGTTTTGAAAAACGCGAGGGCGAGAAGATCACCTTCACCCCAATATTTATTGAAGCCGTAGCCAAGGCATTGAAGGATTTCCCGATGGTAAATGTGTCTGTTAACGGAACGCAAATCATCAAAAAGAAAGACATCAACATCAGTATGGCGACTGCGTTGCCAAACGGTAATCTTATTGTTCCGGTGATAAAAAAGGCTGACGAGCTAAACCTGGTAGGACTTACCAAAGCAGTTAACGACCTGGCCAGGCGCGCGCGCAGTGGTAAATTATTACCCGATGATGTGAAAGAGGGTACGTTTACTTTAACCAACGTAGGTTCGTTTGGTAACGTAATGGGCACACCGATCATCAACCAACCGCAGGCGGCTATATTGGCGGTAGGTGCTATTAAAAAGAAACCTGCGGTTATCGAAACCAAGGAAGGAGACATGATCGCTATCCGCCACATGATGTTCCTGTCATTGTCGTACGATCACAGGGTTGTTGACGGCTCATTAGGTGGCTCATTTGTACGCAGGGTTGCCGATTACTTAGAAAATTGGGATACAGAACGACACGTTTAAGCACATTCATAAAAAAGACAAACTATTGAAACCCTATTATAATAGAAAAGGCTCCTTAAGGAGCCTTTTTCTTTTGGCTTACAGGCGAATGACCTGTAAGCCTTTAAAAATATTAAATTGATCTGATGAACTTCAATCAACGGCAGAACGAAGCATCAACGCGCCAACAGTAACGTTTGTACGGCTATCTATCAGGATAGCGCCGCCGTTGGCTTTATTCACTTCGTAAGGGTCGAATGCCAGGGCATCAGCAGTTTTGATCACGATGCGACCGATGTCATTCAGTTTAAATTCTTCATCAAACTCTTTTTCAAGTGTATTGATGTTCACCTTGTGCAGCACTTCCTGAATTTTGCAGCGTGTAACCTTGCTGTTATGCTGTATGAAATAAGTATGCGATGTATCAAGCGCACGGGTATCCATCCAGCACAGGTCGGCTTCTATCTGTTGCGATAATTGTGGTTGATAATTGCTGTTCACCAATGTATCACCGCGACTAATATCGATCTCGTCATTCAAATGGATCACTACAGACATACCTGCAAAGGCTTCCTGCGGGTTTTTATCAAACATCTCAATTTTCGCCACGGTAGAATTAAAACCTGAAGGCAATACGGTCACTTTATCGCCAACGCTGAACGATCCGCTCGAAATACGTCCGGCATAGCCGCGGTAGTCGTGCAATTCATCGGTCTGCGGGCGGATAACCCATTGTACCGGGAAACGTGCATGAGCAACGGCATCGTCGATGGTAATCTCAACAGTTTCGAGGTAATCCAGCAAGCTTTTGCCGGCATACCATGGCATATTAAGCGATTTGTAAACCACGTTATCACCCTTCAGCGCACTGATGGGAATATAAGCTACATTCTTGATCCCCACTTTGTTGGCCAGCTCCTGGTATTTCTTAACGATATCATTATAAACATCCTCGCTGAAATCAACCATATCCATCTTATTAATGGCTACAACCACCTGCGGTAAGCCCAGCAGCGATACCAAAAACGAGTGGCGGATAGTTTGCTCGATAACACCTTTGCGCGCATCGATCAGGATGATAGCCAGGTTAGCGTTTGATGCACCGGTAACCATGTTACGGGTATATTGCGTATGGCCCGGCGTATCAGCAATAATGAATTTACGCTTGTCGGTCTGAAAATATTTATAGGCAACGTCTATGGTAATACCTTGTTCGCGTTCGGCTTTCAGGCCGTCGGTAAGGATAGCCAGATCAATTGTACCGTCGTCGTTTTTACGGTTCGAATTTTGCAGCGCCTCTAACTGGTCTACCAATATCGATTCACTGTCATATAATAAGCGGCCAATAAGGGTACTTTTACCGTCATCAACACTGCCTGCTGTTAAGAATTTTAAAATTTCCATTTTTTAAGGTGAAAGGTAAAAGCTTAAAGGTGAAAGCTTCTGCCTGTATAATGCTAATTTCCTACAATCCGAAAACTAATCTCTAATCTCCGACCTCTAATCTCTAACTTAAAAATATCCGCCCTTTTTGCGGTCTTCCATCGCTGCTTCGCTTACTTTGTCGTCCATACGGGCGCCGCGTTCGCTAATGCGGGAGTTGCTTATCTCGTCAATAATATCGTCTATTTCATAGGCGTACGATTCGACAGCTGCGGTACAGGTCATGTCGCCAACGGTACGGAAACGTACATTCTTGCGGATCACTGTATCTTCTTCATCCATATTCAGGAATGGCGATGCAGCCATCAGCTGGCCATTACGAACGATACAATCGCGCTCATGGGCGAAGTAAATAGTCGGCAGGTCGATCTTTTCGCGACGGATGTAGTTCCATACGTCCAGCTCAGTCCAGTTACTGATCGGGAATACGCGCACATTCTCGCCTTTATGGATCTTACCGTTATAGATATTCCACAGTTCAGGGCGCTGACGTTTTGGGTCCCATTGGCCAAATTCGTCACGAACAGAGAAGATACGCTCTTTTGCACGCGCCTTTTCCTCATCACGGCGTGCGCCGCCTATACAAGCATCAAATTTATGTTCGGCAATGGTGTCCAGCAGGGTAACGGTTTGCAGCGGGTTACGGCTGGCGTTCTTGCCTTTTTGTTCAACCACTTTGCCCTGGTTTATCGAATCCTGTACGCTGCCTACGATCAGTTTTTCGCCTATGCGTTTGATCATGGCATCGCGGTATTCAATGGTTTCTGCAAAGTTGTGGCCGGTATCAATGTGTACCAGCGGAAACGGGAACTTGCCCGGACGGAAAGCCTTTTCGGCCAAACGCACTAACGTTATTGAATCCTTTCCGCCTGAAAATAACAATGCCGGGCGTTCAAACTGCCCCGCAACTTCACGCAGAATGTGGATCGCTTCCGCTTCTAATTCGTCTAAATAATCCAGTTGATGATGTTTGCTCATTCTCTTTTACTATATCTCTCAACGTCATGCCGAACTTGTTTCGGCATCTCACATGCAGTTTAACCGGTTTGTGTGATCCCGAAACAAGTTCGGGATGACGGTTTGTTTGTGTTACTTTTCTAAAATTTCTTCACTTATACCATGCAGGCCGCACTCTTTCTTACTCTGGTCTTCCCACCACCATCTGCCAGCACGGAAATCCTCTCCTTCACGAACGGCCCTTGTACAAGGAGCGCAGCCAATGCTCGGAAAGCCCCTGTCGTGCAGGGTATTGTATGGAATATTGTTTTGCCTGATATAATTCTTTACTTCGTCCAGCGTCCAGCTATAAAGGGGATGGAACTTAATCAGATTATTTTGATCGTCCCACTCCAGGTCACCCATAGACTGGCGATTGACCGACTGCTCTGCACGTATACCTGTTACCCAGCAATCATTGCCCTGCAGTGCACGTTTCAATGGTTCAATTTTGCGAATGCCACAACACTCTTTACGGTTCTCAACCGATTCATAAAAACTGTTCGGGCCTTTTTTGTTTACCATCTGCTCCAACAGTTCATTGTTGGGGTAGTAGGCATGAATAGCCTCACCGTACATCTCCATGGTGCGGTTCCACACATAATAAGTTTCGGGGAACAGGCGGCCGGTTTCAAGCGTAAATACTTTTATGGGCAGCTTGTTGGCAAATATCATGTGGGTGATCACCTGGTCTTCCCAACCAAAGCTTGTCGAAAACACGATCTTACCGGTAAAACGCTCAGCCAAAGCGGTTAACGCTTCCACGGGCTCAAGTCCGGCGATCAGTTGTTTTATATCTGTTAATTCACTCATGTTCAATTAAATAACCTTTGTTAAAAAAGCAACAATACTTTTTATACTGATCAATATCACAATAACACCTACCGAGATCATGATAGCCTTAACCGATATTTTATTGGATATTTTTGTGGCGATAGGCGAGGCCAGAGCGCTGCCTATTACCAAACCTGCAATGGGCTCCCAATGTGCGCCATTTAGTAAAAAGATGAAAGTAACCGAACTTAAAAGCGCAATAAAAAAACGGGACAACTTAACAGTACCCAACGAAAAACGTGGATGACGGCCACCGGCAATCAGGGTTGATAATACGATCGATCCCCAGCCGCCGCCGCCAACGGCATCAATAAATCCGCCGCCAAAGCCGAGCAGGCGTATGTTTTTTATCTTTTTACCATTGGATTTACGCTTCAGGTTTAGTGCTTTAGAAAGAATAACAACACCCAATATCAGCGTATATACAGACACAAAAGGCTTTGTATATTGCGCATAATGTTCAAGCGAAGAGATGATAGCCGCGCCTAATACAGCGCCTGCTATACCTGGTAATAAAAGCAGCCAGAACAGCTTCCAATTGATATTGCCCATGCGGTAATGCATCCATCCGGCAATACCGTTACTCATGATCTCTGACAGGTGGATACCCATACTTCCTACAGCAGGCGAAATACCCATGGTTAACGAAAAGCTATTGGTAGTAACACCGTATGACATACCAATGGCGCCATCTATCAATGCGAAAACGAACCCTCCGATAAGAAAGTAATAGAAAAGCGGGTTGATATGCTGTAAATAAGCCTTAAATGCCGGTTCCTTATTCCAAAGTGCTTCAACGGTTATAGCTATTGATAATATTATAGCACCCCAAATAAGCCATACAATGCCTTTTTTGCTTTCGGGCTTTTTTTCTACCAGTACCGAAGTAACTTCATTTAAGCGTTTAACTTTGTCGGCAAAATCACCTGACAATGAGTTTCTTAGCTCACTCATCTGTTGCAGTGTAGTATCTATTTCGGCGGGTAAGCCTTCGTTTAGTACTTCTTTTAATCGTTTGGCTACCGTTGGCGATTTGCCGTTGGTGGAGATGGCGATCTTCAGGTCGCCTTTTTGTACAATAGAGCCCAGGTAGAAGTCGCAAAGCTCCGGTTTATCTGCAACGTTAATGAGCAGCTTACGGTCATGCGCCGACTGGCGGATGTATTTGTTCAGCTCATTATCATTTGTTGCAGCTATTACAATATCAGCAATGTCCAGATCGTTTTCTTCAAACGCTTTTTGAATCACCTTCACGCCATCATATTGACCGGCAAGGTTATGTATTTCGGGTACAATGGTTTTGGAAATAACCGTTACCCTTGCCAACGGACTGTTGTTAAGCACGGCAGTCAGCTTTTCCAAACCCACATTTCCAGCGCCGATCAATACCGTATGCAATTCATTCAGCTTAACAAATACCGGGAAAAGCTGGTTCCCCTGCGTTTGTTCGTCCTGAACAGATTGTAAACTATTATTTCCCGGCAACAGTGTCATAACTCTTTAGTAGGCTGAAACAGCAGATGTAAAGATACGGTTCATTTTTATGCTAAGGCTTCTCTTTTAACCTTGCTCGCTTCTAAAAATTCTTTAGCGGCAGCGCGGTATTGTGCAGCAAATTCTTCAGAAGGCGCATGTTTGTTGATCTGTAATACCGTTTCGGTAAACGAAGTACCGTCGAGATCAAACTCGCCTTTGTCAATATATTGCGCGTCAAATTCTTTCATTACACCAGCCTGTGTGCTGCTGTTAATGCCTTTATCAAGCAATAAAGCTTTGGCAGTGCTGATGAATACGTTGTAGGCATGGTAGATACTGTCAGACCAATTACCGTTTTCAAAGGCCTTGTCACTCCAACCCATTTTTTCGTCCGACTCATACAACAGGGTAGCAACCAGGTCAATGATTACACCGGCACACTCACCAACGCCAATGGCGGTTTTATAAGTTTCTTCGTGGCCCCAGTCTACATATTCGTCGTCTTTAATATTATCAAGGGTGGCCAGTGGTTTTAACAACTGGTAGAAATAATCCTTACCTAATCTGTCGTAGTAGTTATGATAAGTTTCATCCTCGATGGAATTAACCTTATAATCATCCAGTAGCGTCCTCAAAACATCGGTAGCACGTTTTGCGGGCACTTTTACCACCCTGTCGGCCGCGCGGCCAATACCATCGCCAACGGTGCCGCCGCCCAGCATCACCTGTACGGATGGCAATACTTTGCCATTGGCCTTGAGCGAACTGCCGTGGAAACCGATATGCGCCAAACCATGCTGACCGCATGAGTTCATACAGCCGCTTATTTTGATCTTGATATCGCGGTTGTATACAAATTCTTCATACTCATTATAGATCAGATCTTCCAGCACCCTTGCTAAAGTCATACTGTTAGAGATACCGAGGTTACAGGTGTCGGTACCGGGGCAGGTAGTTACATCGGCAGTGGTGTCAAAGCCGGGAGCTGACAGGTTAAGCTCTGTTAATTTTGTATATAACAAAGGCAATGCTTCTTTACGGACATATTTCAGCAATAAGCCTTGGTTCTGTGTAACACGCAGTTCGTCAGCCACCAGCGGACGGATAGCGTCAACCAGCTTGCGGGCAACATCGGTTGGCATATCGCCCACCGTAACTTTAATATACACACCGTGAAAGCCTTTTTGCTTTTGTTCGAATGTGTTGGTTGCCAGCCATTGCTCATAACGCAGCGGATTGGTGATCTCAACCTGCGGATAGTCAAATGCTTCAGGGATGAAAGGCGCATCTATCGCATCGCGGTTAATCGGGTATGATTGTACTTTGTTTGCTATACGCTCAACCTTAGCCAGGCGGATAACTTCGTCCAGCCCAATCTTCTGAATAAGATATTTTAAACGGGCTTTATTACGGTTATTACGTTCGCCATAACGGTCGAACACGCGGATGATCGCTTCGATATAGGGGATCAACTGATCTTCCGGCAGGAAATCTTCAACTACCTCGGCCAGCATTGGTTGTGCGCCTAACCCGCCGCCAACTGCTACCTTAAAACCACGTTGGCCTTTTTCGTTGATCTTTGGAATGGTGCCAATGTCATGAATATAGCTGAATGCAGTGTCTTCGTCACTTGATGAGAACGAGATTTTAAACTTACGGCCCATTTCCTGGCAAACAGGGTTGCGCAGAAAGTATGCAAACGTTGCATGGGCATAAGGGGAAACATCAAATGGCTCATTTGGGTCGATACCGGCAGTAGGAGAGGCTGTTACGTTACGAACGGTATTACCACAGGCTTCGCGCATGGTAATATCGTCCTTTGACAGGTCAGCCCATAATTGTGGCGTACGGTCAAGGCTAACGTAGTGAATCTGAATATCCTGGCGGGTGGTAAAGTGCAGGTTGCGGCTTGCATACTCGTCTGATACATCGGCAATGCGCAGTAGCTGTTTAAAGGTTACCTTGCCGAATGGCAGTTTTATACGTACCATTTGTACACCGGGCTGACGCTGACCATAAATACCGCGTGCCAGACGCAGGCTCCGGAATTTCTCGTCATGTATCTTACCTTCACGAAATGCCCTGATCCTTTTTTCGAGATCGATAATCTCCTGTGTTACTATCGGGTTCTCAAGCTCCGTTCTGAAACTCTGCATGTTTAATTTGATGTTATAAAAACGCCTCTTTGCTTTTTAGGCTAAGAGGCGCGTAAATATTGTTGTTTGTTATCCCTCTATAGCGTTACCGGTTACTGCAAACCCAGCAGCAACTCATGTACATCTGGTATGTATTATGAATGCTCATCATAACTAAGTCACAAATATACATATAGTATAGAGAAATGGTAGTAATTATTGAAAAAAAATTGTTTATGACAAAAAAATGGAAATTTTTAAAGATGGGCTAACAGATTATTTTCCCGGCTGATCACGTCGGCAATACTGGTTTCGGAAAGTATTTTGAGTGTGGCATCACGCACTTCTATAAATACATCCCTTATGCCGCAGGTGGTTTCCTGGTGGCACTCATCGCATTTGTGATAAAAGTTAAGGCTGGCGCACGGAACCATAGCAATGGGGCCATCGGTAATGCGCATAATATTTACCAGGAAGATATCCTTTGGGTCTTTATTTAGACTATAGCCACCGCCTGCGCCTTTTTTACTATACAGAAAACCCGCGTTGCGAAGGTCTAACAGTATCTGTTCAAGAAACTTTTTAGGTATTTTCTCTTCTTCGGCAATTTTGGATATCTGCATGGGTGGTTTATCCATGTTCTTACCCAATATTACCAGCGCCTTAATTGCGTACTTGGTTTTTTTAGATAGCATTTTTTAACAATACAAAACCAAATATATGTAAAAGATAATGTGTAATTGCAAAATCTTTAATATGGCCTAACAAAGGCCGTAAATGAAAAAAGCCGCTGTAGCGGCTTATATACTCATTATAAAATTGAAACCAAGGGTAATTTTAGGGTTGAAGGGCTGTTTTTTTCTTTTTTGAAATATGCCGCCATTGTTTGCCATCGCCGGAACGGCTTTTAGTACAGGTATCCACAATTTTTCAAATAGTCTCATTCTTTTAGTCTGTTATTAATAAGTAAGTGCTTGTACGGTAAACTAATAAGAAAGTTTCAAAAACAATGCCACCGACTGAAAATTAACAATTCATTTTTTAAATTTTATTCGTCTGTGAGCCTACAAGGCAGATTATGGAATACAATTATATATTTGTGTGTACATAATCTGACAAACCTGATAACTATGAGAATAATTAAAAGCACTTTCTGTATAGCCATTTTTCTTTGCAGTGTAATTGTGGTGAAGAGTGACGCGCAAAACAGCGGCCCTTTATTTCCCGGACATCCGGGAGTGGTTTCATATACCTACCGCAATTATTTCGCAAAGGATGTTGCCCGTACGCTGGATGTAATACAGGCAAATGGCTTCACTGATATCGAGTTTTCAAGTCTCTTTGGTAAAACCGCTTCTGAAATGAGAGCCATGATAGATGCACGCGGTATAAAATGCTCATCATACGGCATCAGCTACGGCGATCTGGTAAACAAAACAGACAGTATCGCTCAAAATGCCCTCATTCTTGGTGCGCAATATATACGCGTTGCGGGTATTCCGCATAAAGGGGCTTTTACATTGGATGAAGCTAAAAAAGCAGTTGAGGATTTTAACCGCGCCGGTAAATACCTGAAGGAAAAATATGGGTTAACCTTTATCTACCATAATCATGGTTTCGAGTTTCAGCCATACCAGAATGGTACGTTGTATGATTATATTGTACAAAACACAAACCCGCAATATGTAAGTTTTGAGCTGGATGTTTTGTGGGCATTCTTCCCCGGTCAGAATCCTGCGCAATTGCTTGAAAAATATGGTGAACGCTACAAGGCGTTACATTTAAAGGATATTAAAAAAGGCATCCCGGGCAATTTATCAGGCGGTACCGATCCGGAAAACGAAACAGCGGTAGGTTACGGAGCAGTTGATTTTCCTTCTGTGATAAAAGCTGCTGTGAAAGATCATATCCAGCATTATTATATCGAAGACGAAAGCAGCAGGGTTTTGCGGCAGGTACCATTAAGCATAGCTTATTTGCAGGGTTTAAGGTGGTGATAACGTATTTTACTATTATTAATAAAATAATTCTTTAACTTTCATTATTCAATTTTACTGACCAATATACAATTTCATGAAAAAAAACTATTTACTATGGCTGGCCATACCCGCAGTATTCGCCATGTCATGCAAAAGCAAGTCTGGTTCGGAAGGCGGTGACTCTACACGCACGGTATTTTTCGATAAGACAGGGATGGATACCACCGTTAAGCCCGGCGATAACTTTTTTGGTTACGCCAATGGCGAATGGATGAAAAAAACGATCATTCCTGCATCTCAAACCGGTTGGGGATCTTTTTATATCGTTGATGATGATAACGAAAAGAACCTGCACAAAATACTGGAAGATATTTCAAAACAGGATAACGCCGCCGGCAGTGTCGAGCAAAAGGTAGCCGATATGTACCTGAGCGGCATGGATACCGCAGCGATGGATAAACGTGGTTACGACCCGATAAAACCATTGCTGGCACGTGCCGCCTCAATTAAAGATTACAAAGATCTGGTTAAAATGGCCGCCGACAGGTTTAAGGAGGGCGGAGGCTTTCTTTTCGGCTTCTATATCTCGCCTGACGACCGGATCAGCACAAAAAATGCCGCTCACTTTGATCAAACAGGCTTAGGTTTGCCAGATCGCGATTATTACTTTAAAACAGATTCTGCGTCGGTTAACATCCGAAATAAGTATGTTAAATATATTGCCAAGCTCTTTACCTTAACCGGTGTTGATGCCGCTACAGCCGATAAAAAGGCCGCAGGTATTATGAAACTGGAAACCGCCATTGCACAATCGCATTCAACACCGGTTGAATTGCGCGACCCGGTAAAAAACTATAATAAATTTACCACTACCGACTTTCAGAAACTGTTACCTGATGTTGACCTGGCCGATGCCTTCAATCGTATGGGTTTAAAAACGGATACCGTGCTGGTGGGGCAGCCTAAATATTATCAGACACTGGACGGCCTGCTAAAAAATACGCAGATAGACACCTGGAAGGATAAGGAAACCTTTGATATTATCAGCAGTAACGCGTCTGACTTAAGCAAGCCTTTCAGAGATGCGAATTTCGACTTCTATAATCGTACGCTGAATGGCCAGAAAATACCGAAAGACCGTTGGAAGATCATGATTGAAACAATTGACGGCGGCCTGGGCGAGCTGCTTGGACAGTTGTATGTAGCCAAGTATTTCCCTCCCGATGCTAAAACGCGTATGCTCGATCTGGTGAACAACCTGCAGCGCGTTTACCGCTTGCGCATTCAGAACCTTGACTGGATGAGCGATTCAACCAAGAAAAAAGCGCTTGCCAAGCTGGATGCCTTTACCAAAAAAATCGGCTATCCGGATAAATGGAAAAAATATGACGACGTAACCATTAACAAAAATACCTTCTTCGAAAACGAGCAGTCTATTGCCCGGCACAATTACAAAGATATGATCAGGAGAGAAGGCAAACCAGTTGACCGTGCAGAATGGGGCATGACCCCGCCGACTGTTAACGCACAGTACAATCCGTTAATGAACGACATTACTTTCCCGGCAGGTATTCTGCAATTCCCATTCTTTGATAAGAATGCGGACGATGCGATTAATTACGGCGGCATTGGTGCGGTGATCGGCCATGAAATGACCCACGGTTTTGATGACCAGGGCAGTCAGTACGACAAAGACGGCAACCTGAAAAACTGGTGGACGCCACAAGACCGCGAAAAGTTTAAAAAGCGCGTACAGGTAATGATTAATCAATACAATCAATATACCGTATTGAACGGTCTGCACGTAAACGGTGAACTTACCCAGGGCGAAAACCTTGCCGATATTGGCGGCCTGGCTATTGCTTACGAGGCATTTAAGAGCACACCTGAAGGTAAAAGCAATACCAAGATAGACGGCTTTACACCTGACCAGCGTTTCTTCCTGTCATTTGCACAGATATGGCGCGTGAAAGACCGCGATGAGCGGCTAAGAATGCGTATCAGCATTGACCCGCACTCGCCGGAAATGTATCGTGTTAACGGGCCGTTGTCAAACATGCCTGCATTCTACAAGGCATTCAATGTACAGCCAACAAGTAAGTTGTACCGCCCTGATAGTGCAATGGTGAAAGTTTGGTAGTTGCATTAACAGAGAAAAAAAACCGAGACTTACGGAGTATTGAAAACTTCGTAAGTCTTTTTTGTTTTAGGACACCTGATGCCATTATTTTGATAATTCAATCACTATGTGCAAATTATTATCATCCTATATTTGAGAACGATTATAAACAAAAATGGACAGGCAATTATTAAGAAGCCAGCAATGGTTTGGTAAAAAGGGCAAAGACGGTTTTATCTATCGCGCCTGGATGAAAAACCAGGGCATTCCCGCGCATGAATTGCAGGGCAAGCCGGTTATTGGTATCTGCAATACCTGGTCGGAGCTTACGCCCTGTAACGCTCATTTCCGCGAACTGGCCGAATCTGTAAAGCATGGCATTTACGAAGCCGGCGGTTTCCCGGTTGAATTTCCTGTAATGTCGCTCGGTGAAACGCTTATTAAGCCTACCGCCATGTTATACCGTAATCTGGTGAGTATGGACGTGGAAGAATCCATCCGCGCGAACCCGATTGACGGCGTTGTACTACTCTGCGGTTGCGATAAAACTACGCCTGCACTGGTGATGGGTGCATGTAGCGTCAATCTGCCCACAATAGTGGTATCCGGCGGGCCAATGCTTACCGGAAAATATAAAGGCCGCGACATTGGCACCAGTGATGTATGGCGCTTCTCAGAAGACTATCGCGCCAACAAAATGACCGATGAGGAATTTTATATTGCCGAAGCCTGTATGGCTCGCAGCCGGGGCCATTGCGCGGTAATGGGTACGGCTTCTACAATGGCCTGCATGGTGGAATCGTTAGGGCTGTCATTAGCCGAAAATGCCGCTATACCCGCGGCAGATGCAAGGCGCAAAGTACTTGCGCACTTATCAGGTAGCAGGATAGTAGAGATGGTGCGGGAGGACCTGAAGCTATCGGACATCTTAACCCGCCAGGCGTTTGAAAACGCCATTAATGTGAATGCAGCTATCGGCGGATCCACCAACTTTATTATTCATTTGCTGGCTATTGCCGGGCGTATCGGGGTTGATCTGACGATTGACGATTTTAATACTTTGGCCCAAAATATACCGCTGCTGGCTAATTTACAGCCATCGGGTAAATATTTTATGGAAGATTTCTTTTATGCAGGCGGCTTACCGGCACTAATGAAAGAGATGGATGAGTTACTTCACCGTGATGCGGTAACGGTAAGTGGTAAACCTATATCCGCAAACTATACAAATGCCGAGTGCTATAACCGCGGTATTATCAGCACTATGGCTGAACCGTTCAATTCAGTTTCAGGTATTGTTGTGCTGAAAGGGAATTTATGCGAGAACGGTGCGGTATTAAAACCATCAGCAGCTACACCCGGTTTGATGAAGCATACAGGCAAAGCAGTAGTGTTTGAAAATATTGAAGAGTATCGCCTTAAAATAGATGACCCGGAATTGGATGTAGATGAAACTAGTGTACTGGTACTGAAAAATGTAGGCCCGAAGGGTTATCCCGGTATGCCGGAGGTGGGCAATATGTCTATCCCTAAACGATTGCTGGATAAAGGCATAACCGATATGGTGCGCATTTCTGACGGCCGCATGAGCGGAACCGGTTTTGGTACAGTAGTGTTGCATGTTTCGCCGGAAGCTGCCGTTGGCGGAACGCTGGCCATTGTACAGAACGGCGATATGATTACACTTGATGTACATGGCGGTGTTTTGCATGTAGAATTAAGCGATGAAGAAATAGCAAAAAGAAAACAATTTTTAAATAGTGCCGGAACTTTAACCGGCAGAGGTTATGTTTGGCTTTACCAAACACATGTGGAACAGGCGCACTTGGGCGCCGATATGGATTTTCTGAAGGGCGCTTCGGGCAGTGAGGTGTTGCGCGATTCGCATTAAAAGTATGATGATAACCAACGATTTTACAGGATTATCGGCTATAGTAACCGGCGCAGGTAACGGCATTGGTTTTGAAGTTGCCCGGCAACTGGCACTTCGCGGCGCATCGGTTGTAATGAACGATATAGATGAAGCATTGATCCGTGCAGCATCTGCTACGATTAATAAATTAGGTGCCGGATTAACTATTCCTATGGCAGGCGATGCGGCCGATATCGAGGTAATTGGGCAATTAGTAAACGTTGTAGTAGAAAAATTTAGTAAACTTGACCTCGTGATAGCTAATGCCGGCATAACTTTGTTCGGCAGCTTTCTGGAGTATAAACCTGAAGCCTTACAAAGTGTAATGCGGCTGAATTTGCAGGGCAGCTTTTTTCTTGCGCAAAAGGCGGCTAAGCAAATGATACGGCAGAAAAGCGGTGGGAGTATCCTATTTATGTCGTCTGTTACGGGGCACCAGGCACATAAAAACCTGGCGGCTTACGGAATGACGAAGGCTGCTTTGGAAATGTTAGCTAAAAATCTGGTGGTTGAATTATCGGAGCACCAGATTACGGTAAATACAGTTGCGCCGGGTGCTACGCTGACCGAAAGAACGTTGGAAGATGCAGAATACAAGAAAACCTGGTCGCGCATAACGCCAATGGGCAGGCCTGCAAGTGTACAAGATGTAGCCAATGCAGTATTGTTTATGGTATCGCCTGGAGCAAGGCACATTACCGGGCAAAATATTGTGGTTGATGGCGGATGGACTGCAGTTAGTGTATCGCCATATTGAATTTTAGAGCATGTTTAAATTAAATAATAAAACAGCCGTTGTTACCGGCGGTGGAAGTGGTATCGGTAGAGCTATTTCCACAGTATTTGCACAGCAGGGCGCCAAAGTTTACATTGTTGATGTAGATGAAAAAGGCGCGAATGAAACGGTTGAAGTCATTACGCAAAATTCGGGGGCTGCCTCGTTTAAAAAATGTGATATGACTTCAAAAGAGCAGGTAGATGAAGTTATCGCCGCTATAATTGCCGAATCAGGACTGGATATTCTGGTGAACAATGCCGGGATAGCACATATCGGTAACATTGAGCAGGTTACACCTGACGCACTCGACCGTTTGTTTAATGTGAATGTAAAAGGTGTGTACAATGCTATTTTTGCCGCTATACCGCATTTAAAACAAAAAGGTGGTGTAATATTAAACATGGCGTCAATCGCCTCATTGGTTGGACTTACCGACCGCTTTGCTTACAGCATGACCAAAGGTGCAGTAAATGGCATTACCCTGTCTGTAGCGCGCGATTATCTTGCGCATAACATTCGCTGTAATTCTATTTCCCCTGCAAGGGTACATACTCCTTTTGTAGATGGCTTCCTGGCAAAGAACTATCCGGGAAGGGAAGAAGAAATGTTTGCCAAACTACAGGCATCGCAACCTATTGGCCGTATGGGGAAACCTGAAGAAGTAGCTTACCTGGCATTATACCTGTGTTCTGACGAAGCATCATTTATTACCGGAAACGATTATGCCATTGACGGCGGATTTTTAAAACTGAATAGCTAATACCATGAAATTAATACGATACGGCGAACCGGGCCAGGAAAAACCGGGTGTAATAGTTGACGATAAAAAATACGGACTGACCAACTTTGACGGGGATTTTGACCAGGCATTTTTTGGCGGCGATGGGCTGAAAAGACTTAGCTCATACATTGCTGCCAATAAAAATGAACTGGTTCCGCTGCCTGATAATGTTAGGTTGGCACCGCCTGTTGCAAATCCTTCAAAAATTGTATGTATTGGTCTTAATTTCGAAGATCATGCCCGCGAAACCAACGCGCCAATACCGAAGGAACCCATTATATTCTTTAAATCCACAACTGCTTTAACCGGGCCGAATGACGATGTGATCATCCCTAAAAACAGTGTTAAAACAGATTGGGAAGTTGAACTGGCATTTGTAATCGGTAAAAAAGCAAGCTATGTTGAACTGGGCGATGCTTTGGGTCACGTTGCGGGTTATTGCCTGCATAATGACTATAGCGAACGCGAGTTCCAGATAGAGCGCGGCGGCCAGTGGGATAAAGGCAAAGGCTGCGATACATTTGCACCTGTAGGGCCATTTATTGCTACGCCTGATGAAATTACTAATGTGAAAAATCTGAAAATGTGGTTGAAAGTGAACGGCGAAACCATGCAGAACGGCAATACCTCGACCATGATATTTGATGTGCCTTTCCTGGTGCATTACATCAGCCAATTCATGACCTTGCTGCCAGGCGATATCGTTTCAACCGGAACGCCTCCGGGGGTTGCATTAGGCATGAAAGTACCGCAATACTTAAAGCACGGCGACATAGTTGAGCTCGGCATTGAGGGACTTGGCAGTTCAAAACAATTACTGAAGAACTGGAGCCCGGCGCAATAATCCGGTAAGGTTTAGCAATTGATATAATGGAGATAGGGGAACGGCTACAGGAAATATTACCGGCTGAACGTATTAAAACACGTTTAATCGACCTGGTTTCCTACGCGTCTGACGCGGGCTTTTACCGCCTGATACCAAAAGCTGTTGTACAGCCTGTTAATGAGGCGGAAATAGTGGCATTGTTCCGCTTTTCCGCCCAAAATAATATTCCTGTTGTTTTTCGTACGGGCGGCACAAGCCTGTCGGGGCAATCAATAACCGATGGTATTTTAGTCGACCTTAGCCAGCATTGGGGCAGGGTTTTGATTGAGAACGATGGAGCAACCGTGCGCGTACAACCGGGCATTACCGGCGCCATGGTGAACGCATACCTCAAGCCATTTAAAGCACAGATAGGCCCTGATCCGGCGAGTATCAATTCGGCCATGATGGGCGGGATACTGTCAAATAACTCCAGCGGCATGTGCTGTGGAGTAAATGTCAATTCCTATCACACCATAAAATACATCCGTTTTGTATTGCCAGATGGTAAAACATTCACTACCGAAGATCCTGCAGATTATGAAAGATTTGAGGTGGAATGCGCCAATTTGTGCGATGTTATACAACAGATAAGAGCAACTATAATAGCAGATGATGAGCTTTTTGATAAGATCCGCAGAAAGTACCGGCAGAAGAACACAGTCGGTTACTCGCTCAATGCCTTTGTAGATTTTGAACGTTCGCTGGATGTTATGGCGCACCTGCTTATAGGTGCAGAAGGTACACTGGCCTTTATTTCTGAGGCGGTGATGGAAACCATTCCTGATTATCGTTATAAATCAACTGCGCTGTTATTCTTCCCTGATATTTATACGGCCTGCCAGGCATTGGTGCCCTTAATTAATGCGGGCGCACGTGCCGTTGAACTGATGGACAGGGCCTCATTGCATGCGATTGAACACTTGCCCAATCTGCCCGGAATCGTTAAAACAGCTCCTGAAGATACAGCTTCCTTATTGGTTGAATTTCAGGAGAATAACTACCCTGAATTAGAGGAAGAAATAAATAACTTTTTAGCCTCGGTGGGTTCGCTTTCGTTGTTAAATCCGCCTGTTTTTACACAGGACGCTAAAGAACGGGAATATTACTGGAAAGTGCGTAAAGGCTTGTTCCCGTCTGTTGGTGCGGTGCGGGTAAGCGGTTCTACGGTAATACTGGAAGATGTAGCTTTCCCGGTTGAAAAGCTGGGTGATGCGATACTTGATCTGCATGCTTTGTTTAAGAAGTATGAGTATAATAATGCCATAGTTTTCGGGCACGCAAAAGATGGGAACATTCACTTCCTGATCACGCCATCCTTTAATGATGAAAGCGAAGTAGTTCGTTACGATGCGTTTATGAAGGACATGGTGGAACTGGTGGTAAATAAGCACGAAGGTACACTGAAAGCAGAACACGGTACCGGCCGCAACATGGCGCCGTTTGTGGAGACAGAGTGGGGCGGAGAGCTGTACCGGTTAATGAAGCAGTTGAAAGCCGCTGTCGACCCGAAGAACCTGCTCAATCCGGGTGTGATCATCAACGACGATAAGGACGTTCATATCA
>JBQCIS010000278.1:0-5081 GCA_051953515.1 Mucilaginibacter sp. | reverse complement strand
TATCATGACGATAAGATCAGGCAGTCGATAAGCAACAACAAGATATTTTCTATTTTATGTGATAAGAAAGGCATTATTTGGATAGGAACAGACGACGGCTTTGATGAATATATAGCAAGCAGCCGGTCGTTTGTTACTTATAAGCCCGATCCGCATAACCTGTTTTCCATAAAAGGAAAATCGGTAAATGCTATTGTTGAAGATGACCGGGACAACCTGTGGCTGGGAAACTGGAATGGTGGGTTAAATAAATTCGATAAGGTTAGTAAAAAATTCACCAATTATCCGCAGGCAGAAATACCGCATAAAAAAAGTTCAAATGATATCTGGAGCCTCCGGTACGATCAAAAAAGCAGCTGTATATGGGTTGGAACCTATTGGAATGGTCTTTTTAGTTTTAACCCTTCAAATAAACATTATACCGCGTTCCCAAGCCATGACAATATCAATATAGGTGCCTATAGTATTGAAAACGCCAATGATTCGACTTTAGTTGTTGGAAGCAACGGCGGATTTTACTTTATAAATAAGACCAACGGCCAGTGGAAGAAGATAGGCGATGTTAACTGCATTGCCGATAGCTACGTTTACAATGATAATTCCGGCATAATATGGCTCTGCGGCAAGGATGCCTTAACCAAGGTGGATTTTACCCAATATAAATTCCGCTTTATTCCGTTGGCAATTAAACCGAAGGAAGCAAAAAGCATGTTATTGCAGGGCAATATGTTGTGGATGGCAACGAACGAGGGGCTTTATCAGTTTGATCTGAATAAAAACACAACAAAGTTATTTCGTCACTCGGGTGATCCATCGAGTATCGCCAGTAATCAGATTGGTAAAATATATCTTGATAATGAAGGTGTTATATGGGCTGCGACAGAGAACGGTTTTGATAAATATGACGCAAAGAACAATAGATTTATACATCATTTTCATCACTCTGCCCTTAGCAACTTTTTCAACGAAGATGTTTTCCGGGATATCCTTGAAGTAAGGCCTCATGAATATTGGCTCGCTACAGACGCCGGCCTGAAGATATATAATGAAGACAAGCAGCAATTTAAACATTATTATAACGACGAGAGAAACGCTAATTCAATAGCAAGTAACCACATTTATAATCTTTTAAAAGATGCAAAAGGTAATGTATGGATAGGAACGACCGGAAATGGAGTAGATCGTTTTGACCCCCAAACCGGAATCTTTCATCATTATACCAGCAACGACAAGATTGCCGGTAGCCTTAGTAATAATATTGTGCATTGCGTGTTTGAAGACAGTAAAAATAACATTTGGATATGCACGGCCGACGGTCTAAACAAATATGATCCCAAAACTGATTCTTTTATCATCTACTCGCGTAAAGATGGATTTGCAAGTAACGTTTTCAGTAATGTTGTGGAAGATAGCTCCGGGAATCTTTGGATTAACTCTGCTACCGGAGTATCAAAATTTACTCCCCAAACGTTAGCCGTTACCAATTTTGATGAAAGTGATGGCGTGTTTTCGCATGCGCTTATTTACAAGTCTCGCGACGGACAAATTTATTTGGGTGGAAATTCAGGTATAGTTGTATTTGATCCGGCGAAGATCAAATTAAATAATAAGATACCACAAGTTTACTTTACTGATTTTCTGGTATTTAATAAATCGGTAAAACCGGGTATCAATGCTCCTCTGAAAAACCCGATCAGCATAGCTGATACTGCTTTTCTTTATTATGATCAAAATGTATTTTCAATTGAGTTCGTTTCGCTCAATTATACGCACTCGGAAAAAAACGTTTATCGATACAAATTAGAAGGATTTGATAAAAAATGGAACGCTAATGGTTATCAAAGAAGGGTTACCTATACCAACCTTAATCCCGGAACCTATACTTTTAAAGTAATAGCAAGCAACAATGATGGGGTTTGGAACAATAAACCCACATCTCTTACCATAATTATTTCTCCTCCGTGGTACCGTACCTGGTGGGCGTATACCATTTATGCTATAATAATTGTTGGAATGATTTACCTGTATCTCTTATACCGGGAACGTCAGGCTAAATTGAAATACGAGCTCCAGATTGCGCATTATGAAAGTGAAAAGGAAAAAGAATTAAGCGAGCGTAAGCTGGCTTTTTTTACCAATATTTCCCACGAGTTCAGAACACCGTTAACCCTGATCATCAATCCTATTAAAGAACTCTTGTATAACGAAAGGAGGGTTGTGGATATTTCCGACCTAACCATCGTTTACAGAAACGCCCATCGGTTGTTAGGCCTGGTAGATCAACTGCTTCTTTTTAAAAAATCAGAATCCGAGTCTGATCATCTGAAATTAAGCAACATTAACATCATCGACTTATGTAAAGAAGTTTATTTGTGTTTTGTGCATGAAGCGAAAAGAAAACAAATTGAACTTGAATTTATATCATCGGCAGATAGTGTAAATATTTACGCAGACCGGGAAAAAACAGAGATTGTATTATTCAATTTACTTTCTAATGCTATAAAGTTTACGCCTAAGCACGGGAAAATTCGCTTATGTGCAGAAGAAACAGAACACGCGGTGTCCATATCCGTTGAGGATACCGGTTGTGGGATTCCGCCTGAAGTGGGCGACAAACTCTTCAGTCGTTTTTACCAGGTGTCTGATCTGGTAAGTACATCTAACGGCGGATTTGGCCTTGGACTTTACCTTGTTAAAAACTTTGTCGAACGCCAAAGCGGAACGGTTCAATACCGCAGCCAAATAGGCAAGGGTAGTTTATTTACAATTACGCTGAAAAAAGGACGGTCTCATCTTAACGGACATCATGTAATGGAGCAGTCAACAGATGTTTCCGGCTTCTTAAAGGAACTGATCGATTCTGAAACTATTACAAATGATGCAGTTTTAACAGCGGCCCCTGGTGAAGAAATAGCAATGTCTGATTTTGAAACCTTGTTAATTATTGATGACCACGAGGACATGAGAGAATATCTCCGCCAGCTATTTAAGCTCGAATATAATGTGCTGGTTGCATCAAATGGCGAAGATGGTATAAAAATAATTAATGAACAGTGGCCGGACATTGTTATATGCGACGTGATGATGCAGGGCATGACAGGAATAGAGGTTTGTGCCGCTATTAAGGGAAATATGACCACCTCACACGTCCCCGTGATCCTGCTAACAGCCAGCGCATCAAACGAGATTAAGCTAAAAGGCATAGAAGGTGGAGCGGATGATTATATCGGAAAGCCATTTGATAAAGACATTCTGAAAGCAAGGGTAAATGGATTGCTTAAAAGCAGAAACATGCTGCAGCAATATTTTTATAACGAAATTACGCTAAACAATAATCCGCATAGCATCTCGGTAGAGTACAAACGATTCCTGGATTCCTGCATCCGGATTGTTGAAGCGCATATCACCGATGCAGATTTTAATCTGCAAACTTTAGCCTCGGAATTAAACATGTCTTACTCCGGGATGTATAAAAAGATCAAAACAATTTCAGGCCAGCCGGCTAATAGCTTTATAAGGTCGATCAGGTTACGAAAAGCGGCGCAGTTATTTGTCCACAGCGATTTAAATATATTGGAAACAGCTTATGCGGTTGGGATAAAAGATATTAAATACTTCCGTGAGCAGTTTAAAAAAGTGTTTGATTTAAAACCCTCTGAATACATTAAAAAATACCGTAAAAACTTTAAAAATGCAATGGTAAACCAGTTAGCTGAAAGAAGATAGTATCATCTGTTACCATACTGTGCTGTGGATGTTTGAAAACCCCAATATAAGGGTCTTGAGTCCGTTATTACTTATGAAATCTTTTTTGGGTTAAGCCATAAACTCTTCAAAAGGGCCTGAAAGACCCTTTTTTCGCAATTTACCCCTTCAATTTTGCAGTTTAGTCCCCTTTTTACTAAGAGATTTTACGTCCATTTTAGCCCACCAGCCAATAACAAAATGTATTAGTAATGCTTAACCGCATCAGCAGTACAATTTGAGAAGTGTGCCAATTATTTACTAAATAAAACCTTGCATTTTTTTAATGAGATCATTTATTCTTTTTTTGATGGTAGCTGTTTCGCTGGCCGTCAATCCGGCGAAAGCTCAAACTAAACACCAGTTCACATTAGGCGATAAAGACTTTCTTTTAGACGGGAAACCTTTCCAGATGATCTCCGGCGAATTGCACTATCCGCGCATTCCAAGGGAAGCATGGCGAGACAGAATGAGAATGGCAAAAGCAATGGGACTTAACACCATTGGCACCTATGTTTTTTGGAATTTGCATGAGCCGCAAAAGGGGCAGTTCGATTTTTCAGGCAACAATGATATTGTCGAGTTCATTAAAATAGCCAGGGAAGAAGGTTTATGGGTAATTTTGCGTCCAAGCCCTTATGTGTGTGCCGAATGGGAATTTGGCGGATACCCTTATTGGTTAGAAAATGAAGAAGGGTTAATTGTCAGAAGTAAAAATCAACAGTATTTAAAAGAATACGAAAACTACATCAGGGAACTGGGAAAACGGTTGTCCCCGTATCTGGTAAACCATGGCGGCAATATCCTGATGGTACAGATTGAAAATGAGTATGGTTCATACGGCGCTGATAAGGATTATCTGGCTATTAATCAGAAAATGTTTAAAGAGGCCGGGTTTGATGGCCTGTTATATACCTGCGATCCTCCCAACGATCTGTCAAAAGGTCATTTACCGGGTTTATTACCCGCGGTAAATGGTCTGGATGACCCTGCCAGGGTAAAAGAGCTTATTAACCAAAATCACGATGGTAAAGGGCCTTATTATATTGCCGAATGGTATCCGGCATGGTTTGACTGGTGGGGGGCAAAGCACCACACGGTACCGGCAGATCGGTATGCCGGCAGGTTAGATTCCGTACTTGCCGCCGGCATTTCCATAAACATGTACATGTTTCATGGTGGAACAACAAGGGGATTTATGAACGGGGCCAATTATAACGATACTGCACCTTTCGAGCCGCAAACCAGCAGTTATGACTATGACGCACCGCTCGACGAGGCCGGAAATCCAACCCCCAAATTTTGGGCCTTCAGGAAAGTAATAGAAAAGCATTTAC
>JBQCIS010000277.1:0-5569 GCA_051953515.1 Mucilaginibacter sp. | reverse complement strand
ATTATTAATTTGGTGGGTTACATTAATCTTTTTTGTTAAAATTTTTGGTTTTTGTATATTTGGAAAACAGCCAGCGACTCCAACCAGTTCCTTACCACCGGATGGATCGGCCGCTATCTCGACTCTAATTGCCAGTCCGGCAAACCATATACAGCTATTGAAGTAGATGATACGCTTTCGCTGGCCATGAAGGGTGCTAAGATGAAAGGTGTTGCCGTGCAAGACCCTTACAAGCTGTACCAAAACACACGCGAGCCATTTTTTAAGGACTTGATTCATGATCATCAATCGGCTAACCTGAGCGAAGATAACCTGGGCTATCTGTATAAAACCATGATCGAAACCAACTCATCGGCTGATTACATTCAAAACACCTCAAAGGTGTATAAGGCAACTGCTGAATATCCCCAAACCCCTTTTGCAAATCAGTTGAAAACAGTATCCAAGTTCATTAACTCGGGTTTGCAAACGCGGGTTTATTATGTGTCGCTAAGCGGGTTTGATACACATGTTGGCCAGCAGAACCAGCAGGGCAGGCAATTGAAAATTTATGGCGATGCGGTAGCCGCATTTATCAGCGACCTGAAGCAAACCGGCAAACTGGATGATACGCTGGTAATGACCTTTTCAGAATTTGGCCGCCGTGTAGAGCAAAATGCCAGCAACGGCACCGACCATGGCACAGCAAATAATGTGTTTATTTATGGCGGCAAGCTTAAAAAAGCCGGAATCTTTAACGATGCTCCAAACCTGACAACACTTGATACCGGCGATCTGGAATATCAGATAGATTTCAGGGACATATATGCCACCCTCCTTGATAAATGGCTTAAAGTAAACGACAAACAGGTACTCAATAGAAATTTCGCAGGGCTGGGTTTTATATAAACCGATCTCGTTTGTAATAAATTACTTGCACCTACTTTAATTGGCTTTTTAGTATTACATTAGCAAGGTAATAGTCCCGGAATTGTAAACCTGGTGTCATTAAATCGCATACAGATATAATATTGGCCTTGTTTTGGCGTAGATATCTGTTGCGACATTAAACCAGTTATTACAATCTGCGTCTATATACGTAAAGCAGCTTAGCTAACCACTCGCTGTAAACTTAATACTCTCAAACCATGAAAAGTATACATAAAATTTTAACAACTATCGCTTTCAGCGGTATTTTAACTGTGTCGTTAGCGCTCAGTGCTTCTGCACAGCACGACCACACCGTGGGAAGCGGTGGCGGCAGTCGCCCAAGTTCAGGCGGAGGCGGCGCTGTTAGCCAGCCATCGGGCGGCTTTTCAGGTGGCCATACATTTACACAGCCATCACGGCCAAGCTTTTCGGGCCACGTAAACGTGCAGCAGCCGCGTGTAAATCAAAACAACAACAATTACATTAGGCAGAACAATAACTACATCAGGCAAAATAATAATAATTATACCAGGCCTACTGCAGTTGGCCGTCCAAATTTTGGCGGCGCAAGAGGCGGCGCTGCTATCTCAACCGCACCGCAGTATTCGGGCCATGTAATAGGCGGTGGCCAGCATATTGGCGTTACTGCCCAGCCCTACCGTACTTACCAGGGTTCTGTTTATGGTCATAACCATCCCGGCAGTCCGTATGAGGGTCATTACCATGGTTACTTGCCTGGCAATACCTATTATCATTATAACCGCGGTTATTATGGTACTTATTACAGGCCGCGTTTAGGATTTACTGTTGGTGTATTGCCTTATGGTTACTATCCGTTCTACTGGGGCGATTACGAATATTTCTATAGCGACGGTTTGTTCTATCAATATGATAATGATGAGTATACCGTAGTTGAGCCACCTGTGGGCGCCGAAATAACTACACTGCCATCAGATGCAAAATCTATCGTGATCAACGGTCAGCAATATTATGAGGAAAACGGTGTTTACTATAAACCAATAACCAAAGACGACGGCACACTGGTGTATGAAGTAGCCGGCAAAGACGGCGAACTGAATACCGATGATGATAATGGCGACAACGGCGGATATAACATGCCTCCGGCGCCGCAAATAGGTGATATTGTACAGCAATTACCACAAGGCAGCCGCAGGTTCAATATTAACGGGCAGGTAATGTTCATGTCGCCTGACGGTGTGTACTACCAGGCTTTTGTTGATGAGGATGGCAATACCGATTATAAAATAGTGGGGCTTCCTGATGATCAGGGCGATAACGGCGACCAGGACAATTAATAATTGCGCAATACAAAACTTAAAGGCGAAGTGTTAAACTTCGCCTTTTTTGTTTATATATTATTTAATTAAGCCCCAATCAGGAAATGCCAAATTGTTTCAGCCTCATTTTCAAACGTTATAGTAATTAATAATGTATTTTTTATTTGGTATTTTATCATAAAAAGCGGATTTTGGCCGCCTTAAAAAAACAAAAGGTCGCACAAAGGTTTTTTAAAGGAGTGTTTGATTGTCAGCACAATCAAATAACACAAATATTAACATTTATTATTATTAAAAATGTGATATTTGCACACTACCGGCTTCACGCCGACCAAGTATGTACCTTTGAAAGCCAAGTTTTAGATGAGAAAATCTTCAACACTACGCGTCCTTGCCATTGACATTGGCGGATCACATATAAAGGCTACCATCCTTGACCACGATGGTAATTTAACGATGGATTACGATAAAATCGAAACACCGCAGCCTTCTACTCCCGAAAATTTAATAAAAGCCACCAAGAAGTTGGTTAAGGGTTTCCCGGAGTATAACGCCATTTCGGCAGGGTTTCCGGGTTTTGTTAAAAATGGCGTAGTAAAAACAGCACCAAACCTGGGCAGCGACGCCTGGAAAGACTTTGACCTGGCAAAAAATCTTGGCAAAGAGCTTGGTGCCCCGGCAAGGGTAGTTAACGATGCCGATATGCAGGCCCTCGGCGTTGCCGATGGTAAAGGCTTTGAAATGGTAATTACCCTGGGTACGGGCTTCGGCACGGCCTTTTTGTTGGACGGGCATTTACTGCCGCACCTGGAAATATCGCACATGCCTATAAAAAAAGGCGACTATGACGATTATATAGGTGAACGCGCCCTTGAAAAGGAAGGCAAAGAGAAATGGAATAAACGGATGAAGAAGGTTTTTAAGACATTAAACACCGTATTCAACTACGATACTTTATATATAGGCGGCGGCAACGCCCGAAAATTAACTTTTAAGCTGGATGATAATATGCGGCTGGTTACTAACGAAGACGGAATAAAAGGCGGCGCGAGATTATGGACAATGGATGAGCTACCCGAAACAGCAGTACCAACGGCAAAATCAGCCAAAAAATGATCCTAAGTAACATTTAAAACACAATCGGTTATATAGAAATGGCAAAAGCAGAAAACATCGAACAATTAGGTATAGATACCGCCCGCATTTTAGCTGCGGACGCGGTGCAGAAAGCAAACTCAGGGCACCCGGGCACCCCAATGGCATTATCGCCAATGGCACATGTGCTGTGGACAAAGTTCATGCACTACAACCCAAAGAACCCAAACTGGGCAAACCGCGACAGGTTCATCCTTTCATGCGGCCATGCCAGCATGCTGCAATATGCTTTCCTGTACCTTACAGGTTACGATCTATCGCTTGACGATCTTAAAAACTTCCGCCAGATGAACAGCAAAACCGCTGGTCACCCTGAATACGGCCTGTGCCCTGGCGTTGAAGTAACTACCGGTCCGCTTGGACAGGGTGTTGCAAACGGTGTTGGTTTCGCTATCGGACAGAAAGCGCTGGCAGCCCGTTACAACAAACCAGGTTATGATATCTTCGACTACCACGTATATGCTATCTGCAGCGATGGCGATTTGATGGAAGGTGTTGCTTCTGAAGCCGCCTCAATGGCAGGCCACCTGGAATTGGGCAACATTATCTATTTGTATGACGACAACCACATCTCGATCGAAGGTTCAACAGATATTACTTTTAACGAAGATGTAAGCGAGCGTTACCGTTCTTACGGCTGGCACGTACAGGAACTTCCTGACGTAAATGACATCCATGCACTGGAAATGGCAATTTTAAACGCCAAAGCCGAAAAACAAAAACCATCGCTGATTCGCGTTCGTTCGGTTATTGCTTACGGCAGCCCGAACAAAGCAAATACTTCAGGTGCACACGGCTCGCCGCTTGGTGCTGATGAAATGAAACTGGTTAAGGAATTCTTCGGCTTCGATCCTGAAAAATCATTTGAAGTACCGGCAGAAGTGCTTGACTTCTATCACAAAGCAGGTGAGAAAAGCGCAGAAAACGAAACCAAATGGAACAAAACTTATGCAGATTATAAAGCAGCATTTCCTGAATTAGCTGCTGAATACGAACTGCTTTCATCAGGCAAATTACCTGAAGGCTGGGCTAATGACCTTCCCGTATTTAAACCGGATGCAGGTAAAGTGGCAACCCGCGTTGCATCAGGTAAAGCATTGAATGCTATCGCTGCAAAATTACCATTACTGATGGGCGGTGCAGCTGACTTAGCACCATCAACCGAAACTAACCTGAAAGCGTTTGATTCATTCACTTCAGAGAACCGCGCAGGCCGCAACTTCCACTTCGGTATCCGCGAGCATGCAATGGGTTCTGCATTAAATGGTATGGCGTTAACTGCCGGTATCATTCCTTTCGGTGCAACATTCCTCATCTTCTCTGAATACATGCGCCCGCCGATCCGTTTGGCAGCCATTATGAAGATCGCTCCAATATTTGTTTATACCCACGACAGTATCGGTTTGGGCGAGGATGGTACTACCCACCAGCCAATTGAGCAGTTAGCATCACTGCGTTCTATACCAAACATTACCGTTATCCGTCCGGCTGATGCCAACGAATCGGTACAGGCATGGAAAGTAGCTGTTGAACATAAAGGCGGCCCAACTGTACTCGTATTCACCCGTCAGGGCTTACCAATCATCGACCAGGATAAATATGCTAAAGCAACTAACCTTGCAAAAGGTGCTTATATATTGTCTGAAGCCAGCAAAGATGCTGAACTGATCCTGATCGCTACGGGTTCTGAAGTGTCACTCATTATGCAGGCACAGGAAAAACTGGAAGCAGAAGGTATCCCAACCCGCGTAGTGAGCATGCCGTCATGGGAGTTGTTCGAAAAACAGGATGCCGCTTACAAAGAATCGGTATTCCCTAAAAATAAACGTAAACGTCTGGCAGTAGAAATGGCATCGCCAATGGGCTGGAGCAAATACACTACAGACGAAGGCGACACCGTTGCCATGACCACCTACGGCGAATCTGCACCTGCTGAAGTACTGTTTAAACACTTTGGCTTTACTGTAGATAATGTTGTTGCTAAAGCGAAAGCATTATTATCATAGTGAATGGTTGATTGGGTTGATTAGGTGAGTGGTTAAACCTCATCTTATCAACCCAATTAATATAACTATTCACTCAATAAACCACTCACTACTCACCAATGAATTGGGAAAGTAATATTATAAAAGGCCTTGCATGGTCTGAAAACATCAGCAATCGAGAGAGCAAACAAAGGGTTGCTAACCAGATTGCTGAAAAGGTAA
>JBQCIS010000276.1:0-3243 GCA_051953515.1 Mucilaginibacter sp. | reverse complement strand
ATAAGAAATACCTTGCCGGCAAGCCGGATGCCGATGAGAAAAGTTATGTGGTGTATGCGAAGAACCGTGTGGCTACATTAAGTAGGAACCAGGATTAAACAGATTAAAGAGATTTATAAGATATGACAGCTGTTTTACCCTCTTTCCGCGCAGCGAAGAGAGGGTCGACGAGCGAAGCAAGTCGGGTCCGAAGGACTCCTTTGGAGGTGAGTCCACCGGGTCGCGTTAAAAAGAAATTACCTGTTCATCAACCTCGCTACGTACTTGCCGATAATATCAAACTCCAGGTTCACAACAGCGCCTTCACGAACCTGTTGTAAGTTAGTATGCTCGAAAGTATAGGGTATAATGGCCACAGAAAAACTATTCGCTTTAGAGTTTACTACTGTTAAGCTGATGCCGTTAACACATATCGAACCCTTCTCAACCGTAACGTTGCCTACCGACGCATCATATTCAAAAGTATATTCCCAGCTGCCGTCCAATTCCTTAAAGCCGATGCATTTTGCGGTCTGATCCACATGCCCCTGAACAATGTGACCGTCGAGGCGTGCATTCATTTGCATACAGCGTTCCAGATTTACCAGGTCGCCGGTCTTTAATGCCCCGAGGCTGGTTTTGCTAAGTGTTTCCTCAATGGCGGTAACCGTATGCCTGCCATCCGCTAAGGCCACAACCGTTAAACAAACGCCGTTATGCGCCACCGATTGGTCGATCTTCAACTCATGCGAAATAGCAGATTCAACAGTGATATGCAAATTACCCTGTTCATGGCGCAGTTCGGCAACCTTCCCAAGGGTTTCAATAATTCCGGTAAACATGCCGCAAAGGTATATTTATAATGTATGATTTGAAAGCCAGTCTGCCAACTGATAAAGGAGATTGACACAGGGCTGATGAAAACTACCTGAAATTACTTTTCACATCATCCCGCTTATTACGCAGGTCAATGCCGCCTTCTATAATTGATTTCAGGTTGGCGAGATAGAATGTCCAGCCGATCTGGCATTGCACATACAGGTTGCTGTCAAGGTCGTTATCCTGCGGTATGTTTTCTTGTGTCAGCTCAACAAGTGTTAATCCTTTTATACTTTTCAGGCTTACGGTAACAACGCTTCTTCCCGAAAAAGAGAATTTAAAAAGGTCAATACCATTGGTTTCCAGTATCATGCCACGCTCACTTCCATCATATCCGTACCAGAACCATTCGTAGGTATCTTCCTTGGCAATAAGTTCCCCCTTATCGCGCAGCCGTTTGCCAATGGTATAAAGATTTGCTTCACGCAGAAACCAGCTTTCAAGCCCTTCAGGGGTTGCCCATTTCAGGTAAATACTTCGTACATCTTCGGTATTAATATCAGCGGTGATGGTGAATTTGTCAAATGCCATAGGTAGATTTATTTCGTTTGGGTACATCAAAAATAGCCATCTTTTGTTAATTTAATCTCAATTATAGTCTATCATGAAACAAAGCGCCGGCGTATTATTATATCGCAAAGCAGATGGTAATGTTTTACAGGTTTTCCTGGTACATCCGGGCGGGCCGTTTTTTAAAAACAAGGATGCCGGTGCATGGTCGATACCCAAAGGTGAGTTTTTGGATGATGAAGAACCGCTTACCGCCGCCAAACGCGAGTTTGAAGAAGAAACCGGACAAGCCGTATCAGGCGAATTTATTTCGCTTGGCTCCGTAAAATTAAAAAGCGGCAAAACTGTTCATGCCTGGGCCGTAGAAGGCGATATCGATCACGAAACCATTGTAAGCAACCTATTTGAGATAGAATGGCCACCACGGTCAGGCAAAAAAATCATGGTGCCGGAAATAGACCGCGCCAGTTGGTTTGACCTGACGCTTGCCCGGCAAAAGCTCAATGAGGCACAGGCAAAGTTTATTGATAAGCTTGCTTCATTAATTTGATTTTCAAGACGATTTCTTATCTTGAAAAAAAATTAAACCTTTTGCAACATTTCCTTGCAAAGCCTTGTCTTCTATAAAAAACCTTATTTATGAGAAAACTGATCTTAACCTTAACTATTTGCCTTACGGCACTTTTTTCGCAAGCCCAGCAATGGGACAAACCGACTAAAGATTTTGCACAATATTCGCAGAATGCAACTAACCACATTATCGCTTCATTTGACAAAAAAGATTACACGGATGTGGCGGATACAATTAATGACTGGTTTAAAAGATATCACGCGCTGCCTGCCGATATGCAAAAAAATCTCGCGGTATTTACCATCAGCATGAATTACAATATGGCTTGCGTTTGCTCACGCCAGGGCAAAATTAATGAGGGCCTCGACTGGTTTGACCGTTCACTGGCTGCAGGCTATATCGACTATGCCAATGTTTCAACCGATCATGACATGGATAATTTGCGTAGCAGTGAACGTTTCCAGGATGCATTGCAGAAACTGCGTGAGAAATACGACTACAGCTATGTATTACAGCATTCAGGCCCTTATAATAACAAGCAAGCCAATTTACCGGCTTTCACTTATCAACCGGCAACAGCGCCAGAACTGGTAGCGCTAAGAAGTAAATATAACCTGGATTCGGTTGCGGGTAACGGCGACGAGATCAGTAAAATGAAAAAGCTGCTTTATTGGGTACATAATGAGGTGCGGCATGATGGCAATTCTTTCAATCCTCCCTCAAGAAACGCGGTCGACCTGATCACTGTTTGCCAGAAGGAAAACCGCGGTGTGAATTGCCGCATGATGGCAACCATTTTGCGCGATGTTTACCAAAGCGAGGGCATGCCCACACGCATAGTTACCTGTATGCCGAAAGATTCGGCAGATAATGACTGCCATGTGATTACGGTGGTATGGTCGAAATCACAGAACAAATGGTTGTGGATGGACCCAACATTCAACGCTTATGTTACCGACAGCAAGGGTAATCTGCTTAATATTGCAGAAGTACGCGAACGCTTATTCAATGGCAATATGGATGACCTGGTGGTAAATGATGATGCTAACTGGAATAATAAAAACAAGGAAACAAAAGCCGCTTATTTGGGCTATTACATGTCGAAAAACCTTTACTGGCTAAAATGCTCTATAAAAAGCGAGTGGGATATAGAAACCTACAAACCCGGCAAAGAAAGTGTTGATTATATTGATCTTTTCCCTGGTAGTTACAACAGAATACACGCGGATAAAAAGGTATTTAAAACATCAACCGAATACGCAACCAATAATCCGGATTACTTTTGGCAGCAGCCAGCTATCGGA
>JBQCIS010000275.1:0-5956 GCA_051953515.1 Mucilaginibacter sp. | reverse complement strand
CCACATCCTTCGCTTTATTACTTGCCGGGAATAACTGTCCGAGTGTTTTTTCCTGTCCGGTGATGCCATACGTTTCAAAAAAGCTTACGGTATCATCCACCGTCCATTGCGCAAAGGCCGATTTGCAGAAGTGCTCATTTTCGGAGATAAATTGCTTTGGCGAAGCATATAAATTGGTGTAATTGCATCTTCCACCACCGCTGATGAGTATTTTTGCACCCACGCGGTCATTCTTTTCCAGCACCAGTACTTTCTTTCCTAAAAAGCCGGCTTGTACGGCGCACATCAGTCCGCAGGCACCTCCGCCAATAATTATAGCATCAAAGTCCGGTTGTTTTGTTAATTTTGTAGTCATGAACGGCGTTGCGCAAATATCTGAATTCGGCAAGATACTTCTGTTTTTAATTATAGGTATCCTGTTCGTTGCACTGATATTTTTTGTCAATCGTATTATATCACCCAAAAAGCCAAATCCCGAAAAGCTTACCTCTTACGAGTGCGGCGAAGAACCAACCGGCAGTGCATGGCTGCCATTTAACCCGCGCTTTTATGTGATAGCGCTGGTATTCCTGCTGTTCGAGGTGGAAATGGTGTTTGTGTTCCCATGGGCAACGGTTTTTGGCAATCATGATATTAGCTCATTTGAGCCGCGCTGGGGTGTATTATCGCTGATTGAAATGTTTATCTTCCTGGGCGTATTGATATTGGGCCTCGTTTACGTTTGGCGCAAAGGCGACCTGGAATGGATAAAACCGGTACCGGTAAAGCCGCATACCAATGTAAAAGTACCCGCATCGCTTTACGAAAAGCTTAATGCAGAACAAAGCAGCTACAGGATAAAAGAGTTCAGCCTGAATGCTCCGGCAACAGAACCTGCAGCCGCTGCAAGTGCTACTGCAACCCCTCAACAGCAACCCATTCGCAAACCATTGTTCAAACCAACTTTTAAAAAGCCAGAAAATGAATGAGCTAACGAGTGAAAGCGGCGGTGTAATGGTTACCAAACTGAACGACCTGCTCAACTGGGCGCGGTTGTCGTCGTTATGGCCATTGAGTTTTGGCATTGCCTGCTGCGCTATCGAAATGATGGGCTCGTTCGCTTCTACTTATGATCTAGACAGGTTTGGCGTGTTCCCGCGCCCATCGGCCCGCCAGGCGGATGTGATCATTATCGCCGGCACCGTCACCTTTAAAATGGCCGAACGTATCAAACGCCTCTACGAGCAAATGCCTGATCCGAAATATGTGATCTCGATGGGTTCATGCTCCAACTGCGGCGGCCCGTACTGGCAGCATGGCTACCACGTGGTGAAAGGGGTGGACAGGGTGATCCCGGTTGATGTATACGTACAAGGCTGCCCTCCGCGCCCCGAATCACTTATCGGCGCTATATTGGAATTGCAGAAAAAGATAGAGCAGGAAAGTTTGATAGGATGAGAATTATTTTTTCTCTGCCTCTTTATACAGCGCTGCCATCATTTCGCTTTTGTCATAACTCATGCTTACCACTACTCCTTGCTTATTGATTACCCAGTGCGCAGGGTATCCTGCAACCCTTAATGTATCCTGCATATAATTAGCAGGCATCGGAACTACGGCATATTCGAATTTTTTCTGTTTCATAAAAGCCTGTAATTTAGAGCGCGAATCAGAAGATATACTTACAAAAAGAATGTCCTTGCGGCTTTTGTATTTCTCTACCAGTTTATTCAATTCAGGGAACTCGTTTACGCAGGGCACACAACCGATAAACCAGGCCTTCAGCACCATGATTTTCCCTTTAGTATTGGCAGAAGTGATTACATTCCCATTCAGATCAACATAATGAAACGGCGGAAACGGCTTGCCTACCGTTTGAAAGATGCCATAATCGGTATAACCTATCTGTTTCAGCATTACGCGCACATCTTCCACAGTGCTTGCCGGCAATTTATATAATTGGTATGCCAATACACCCGATTTAGTTGCGACCTGCAATGGCAAATACCCTCCAGCGGCTGTTTGTTTGAGTAACTGATATTTGCTTATAGGCTTACCGTTCATATCATACGCCAAAAAATCACCGGAAAATTGTAAATGTGCATTATAATAATTCATTAAAGCATCCATATTTTTCAATATGGCTTCAGGCTTTACAATAGGCGCAAATCTCTGACCTTTAACGGTTAAAGCACTTAATAAACTCAGCGCTAAGATGAATACCACAAAATATTTCTTCATACTGGATTATATTACTTAAAGTGAAGTTAAGTAAAACAAACCATAAAAACTACTTTCATAGTTAATTAACTATTTAAATAGTTTAATATCCGCGAGCGTACAATATTCCGCACCGAGAGCTCAGATGGCAACCGGTCCCATTATTCTCTATCGATTGCAGGAGTCTTTCGGAACTTACACGTTTGCCATATCCAAGCCAATACCTAATCTCTAACCTCCAGCCTCTAATCTCCAACCAAAAATCGTATCTTTGCGCGCAAATGATAGCGATAAATAACCTGACGTTTGAGATTGGTGCAAGGGCATTATACGACGAGGCAAACTGGCACATAAAACCCGGAGAAAAGATTGGCCTGATAGGTGCGAACGGCACGGGCAAAACTACTTTGTTAAAGATGATAGTTGGCGAATATACGCCGACATCAGGCACCATATCCATGGCGAAAGATTTGACCATGGGTTACCTTAACCAGGACCTGCTATCCTACTCATCTGAAAAGAACATCCTGCACGTTGCGATGGAAGCCTTTGAGCGCCAGAACCAACTGCACGACCAGATAGAGGCGCTCCTAAAAAAACTGGAAACCGATTACAGCGAAGACCTGTTGCACAAGCTAAGCGATAAACAGCACGAGTTTGAACTGCTCGATGGTTATAACATCGAATATAAAGCACATGAGATATTGGCGGGTCTGGGTTTCAGCGAAGCCGATACGCACCGCAAGCTGAGCGAGTTCTCGGGCGGATGGCGGATGCGTGTGATGCTGGCCAAGATTCTGTTACAGGCCCCGGATATCCTGCTGCTGGATGAGCCTACCAACCACCTGGACTTACCCTCTATCCAATGGCTGGAAGATTACCTGAAAGCTTTTGAAGGCGCTATCATCATCGTTTCGCACGACCGCTGGTTCCTCGACCGTGTAATCAACCGCACCGTTGAATCGCGCAAGGGTAAACTAAACGTTTATGCGGGCAATTATTCATTCTACCTGGAAGAAAAAGCGCTGCGCGAAGAGATACAACGAGGCGAGTTTAAAAACCAGCAGGCCAAGATCAGGCAGGAAGAACGTTTGATCGAACGTTTCCGTGCAAAAGCATCAAAGGCCAAGATGGCGCAATCACGTATCAAAGCGCTGGATAAACTGGAGCGTGTGGACGATGTGGATGATGACAACCCAACAGTAAACTTCACCTTCCGTTTCACTAAGCAATCAGGCAGGCATGTGGTTACGATGGAGCATATCAACAAAAGCTACCCCGGTCTGGAGATATTGAACGATGCAGAAGGATTAATTGAAAAAGGCGATAAAATAGCACTGATCGGCGCTAACGGTAAGGGTAAATCTACTTTGCTGCGCATTATAGCAGGGACAGATACGGAGTTTAGCGGCAAACGCGAGAACGGCCATAATGTTACCCAAACCTTTTTTGCGCAGCATCAGCTGGAGTCGCTGCACCTCGAAAACCAAATATTGCAGGAACTGCAGGCCTTCGCACCAAAACATACGGAAACTGAATTGAGGACGATATTAGGCTCGTTTCTGTTTACCGGCGACGATGTATTCAAAAAGATAAAGGTACTTTCCGGTGGTGAGAAATCGCGTGTGGCACTGGCTAAGGCGCTTACCGCGGATGCCAACTTCCTGATCCTCGATGAGCCCACCAACCACCTCGACATGGCGTCGGTAAATATCCTGATACAGGCCCTGCAGCAATATGAGGGTACTATCATCGTAGTATCGCACGACAGGTATTTCCTCGATAATGTAGCCAACAAGATATGGTTCATTGAAGATAAAAAAATAAAGGCGTACCCGGGCACTTACCAGGAATATGAAGAATGGAATGCTAAACGCAAAATCGAACTAAAGAATGCGCCAGCACCACAACCTAAAAAAGAGGAAAAAAAGCCGGAGCCTGCCAAACAACAGCAGCCAGCAAACGATAAAAGCCAGCAACTAAAAAAACTAAACCAGGAGCTGGCCAAAATGGAAGAGCAGATCGCTGAAATGGAAAAAACCATTAAGCAACTGGAAACAAAACTGGCCGATGACACGCTGTATAACGATGCCACCAAATCAAAAGCCGTAACCCATGAATACGAACAGAAAAAACTGGAACTGGGTGCCCTGCAATTGAGATGGGAAGCATTGGCGGAGCAGATAATGGAGCTGGAAGCATAGAGCTAATTTAACCCACATGTCATTGCGAGGCTTGCGCGATGGCATGGCGCATAGAAAGCCGAAGCAACCTCCTCGCGTATGATAGCGACGAGATTGCTTCGCTGCACAAGCCAAACCACACCCCGCTCGCAATGACAATGTGAGAACAAACACCATAATCTTTTCCCCACTTCTTCGTTTCTTCATTCAAAAAGCGGTAATTAGCTAATGTTATGAAGAACATCTATTCGCTTATCCTGTTGCTTTTGCCGGTTTGGTGCGTGGCGCAATCATCTCCGTATGAAAACAATGTTTACAGCACGGCTATAAAAAGCGTACAGTTTTATAATACCAAGAAGAATCCCTCCTTCCCGATTATCCGTTTAAATTCTGACGAACAGGTTGAGCTGGATTTTGACGATCTGCGCGGCGGCACAAAATACTTCTATTATACCATTGAACATTGTGACGGCGACTGGAACTCATCCAACCTATCCACAACAGAATATCTGAATGGCCTCAATGAGGATAAAATACTGGATTACAGCTATTCGTCGGCCACTTTTCAGAAATTCACACACTATACACTCAAACTGCCTAACTCCAACATCTCACCCAAAATATCGGGCAACTATATTCTGAAGGTTTATGAAGACGACGACCCGAATAAGATAGTACTAACCCGCAAACTGTATGTGGTAAACGACAAAGTGTCTATAGCCGCCAATATGGTGGCCTCAAGCGATATTAGTCTCCGTAATAGCAACCAGAAGATCAATTTCCAGCTTAATTACGGCAACCTGGTAGTACAAAACCCAGGCACCGACCTGCGTATCTGGATCATGCAGAACCAGCGCGACGAAACCGGTCAGTTTACCACGCAACCGCAGTATATCCGCGGTAATCAGCTGATCTATGAAGACCTGAACACCAACGATTTCCCAGGCAGAAACGAGTTCAGGCATTTTGATACACGCACTTTACGGCTGAAATCAGAGAGCATTTCCGCTATTTATAAGGATACGGCTAATACCGTTATACTATTGACTGACCAAAGCCGTAACGTACCCAATTATGTGCAGAACTACGATAACAACGGCAATTTCTATATCATTAACCAGGACGGCAGCGGCAATCCCTCTATTGATGCTGATTATACGCACTTGTATTTCAGTTTGAATGCGGGCAGTAAGACCAGTGCGGATGGTTCGGTTTACATTGTCGGTAAATTCAATGATTATAAGCTGGATGATCGCAGCAAAATGGATTATGATACCCGCGGCAAGTTTTACACCCACCTGTTACTGAAACAAGGCGTTTACGACTACGAATATGTTTGGGTAGATAACGCCACCAAAAAGCCTGATGATACTGTTTTTGAAGGCAGCTATTTTGATACAGAGAACAGTTACCAGATACTGGTTTATTATCATCCGCCTACGGCGAGGTGGGAAGAGTTGGTGGGATACAGAGTGCTGAATACTGCGAAAAAATGAACCGGGATTAAATGGATTTTTTAGATTTACAGGAATGTTTTACAAAGCGATCAAAAGCTTACGAAGTTTTAAAAACTT
>JBQCIS010000274.1:0-55545 GCA_051953515.1 Mucilaginibacter sp. | reverse complement strand
ATATATGGTAGCAAGTTAGGCTGAAAAGGCTCTTAAAGTTTCAAAATGTCTTACGTTATCGAGAATGGTTACATACTCCATTGTCTGCGACAATTTAGAGTGGCCTAAGTTACGTTGTAATACTTCAGGGCGCATACCATTTTCCAAACTTAAAATCGCATAAGTATGTCGTGACGAGTGGCAGGAAATGATCTCATACTTCTTTTTGATCTCGGTTCGCACTTCACTGCCAAACTGTGCGGTAATTTCTATTTCGGTATCAATGTCAGCATCTTCGCAAAGCTCTTTTAGGTAATCATTAAATTTTTGGTTTGAGGGCATTGGCAGCAATCGTTTTGCTTCCTGTTGATCCCAATATTTTTTAACGATAGCCACTGCCTTTGGCGGCAATGCGATTTCGTGCATCCTGCGCGTTTTTTTGATCACAAAGCTCAGCACGTGATATTGTTCGCCTTTTGAGGTCTTTTTGTGATAATGCGCCTGGTTCAGTTGCTCCAGGTCACTATACCGTAACCCAGTATAGCAGCCGAACAAAAAAGCATCTTTTAGTTTCACCAACCGATCACTCTTTGGCTGATATTTTTCAAGCGCCTGTAATTCGTCCTGTTTTAAAAAAATAATGTCGGTAGTACCGCGTGAAATTTTTACTTCCTCTAACGCGCTTTTGTCGGTAAGTAGCCCCTGCTTATAGGCTTCCCGTAACATTTGCTGTAACATCGATAGCTTTTTCTCTACCGTTGTGTTATTGTTCTTTTTGGTATTGATTAACCACGAGATAAACGTCTCCAGAAACGCCTTGCTAATATTGGCCAGCAATGGCGGCCGGTTTTCCGTATATTCCTTTAACGAGGATACCATTGTGCTCAGATTCCGTTTCGTACTTTCCTGTCCGGGCTTATTATAGCGATTCAGGTAAGCCTCACAATAACTCACTATATTTTCATGACTGACCGAGTGGTTGACGGTAATCAGCCGTTTAATTTCCGATAAATCTATTGGTTCAAAATTCTCCTTTTGATGGCGGACATATTTAGACACCCGATTGATCAGGGCTATGACATAGCCATTGATTTCTTCGGCATCCATAAAACCTCGCGCGTACTGTTGTTGATCGTCCCAATAAACATATTTGGGGCCTTTCTTTGTGTTGGTTTTTTTACCTGGTATTTTAAAGCCTGTCGAGTGGCGTATCCGGTATCGGATATGCCTTCCTCTTTCATCGTAGTAGCCTCCGTAAGTAAATTCATACATTAGCCGCAAGCCTCCCAAAAGGTCAGGAGTAGTGTCTAAATAAAATCTTCCAAATCGTCTTCTGATGCCCATCGATATATACCCTCCGCGGTGCAATTACTTTCTTTTAAGTTTATTTAAGAGAAAATAGATGAAAGTTTAAAACCTTATTACTATTTGATTATTAATAATTTACAATCAAAAACAAACATAAGTATATTTTACTAAAAAGAAAAATTTAGTCCTGCTCCCGCTACCGGAATAAAAAGCCTCAAATCGAAAGATTTGAGGCTTTTTTGTTACAATTCGGTAGTCGGAGACTACCAAACATATTCGTCCGAAGTTTATAAACCATAAGTGTACGAAACATTAAGCGGAGTTTCATAAATGAGGAGCTTTGCTTGGATCTCCACCACAAAGTTTGACAATTTCTTTAAGCAGGAAATTATCAGTTCTATTTCGAATCTAAGTTTAGCGATAATCTTAAAGCCGGAAAACTTGATTGTTGACAAACTGATAATAACCGGTATTGTCAGGTTCGGCTTGATGCTGTTCATTATGATGCCAAATTTACAGTGCGAGGAGTGCCTGACATTAACACGGCACATCGCATGAGACGGATTGTGCGACGATTTCTGCAGGCGCTGAAGATATTGCACCAACTCGAACGTATTTCTCCAGAAAGTTTACCTTATCATCACGATAGCTGCTGACCGCGCCAAATCGGTGCATGAGCCTGATGAATAACCAGGCCATATCCAGTTGATGCGTTTTAAAGCCGCTGCGCGCGCTTTTAGGATAAAGATGATGGTTGTTATGCCATTCGCCGGCTACCAGGCCAGGCCAAAGCTGATTGATGGATTTATCATTCCGGTTATAATCCACACCGTCGCGCTGCTTATCTTTACCATGACCATGACCATCGTAATTAAAGGTACGCACGCCGACGGCCCACACACCTGCAGCTCCAAAGAGCGTACAAGCCAGCGCATGGCCTCCCAGTAAGAAGAAAACGACATACCAAAATGACCAATTGAACAGCCAGGCTGCTAACGAACTTGCCGGTTTGGCGTAAGAACCCCAACGCTGATATTGTGTATAAGTGTTGCCCCTTACTCCGGTATGTGCCATCAAACGTTTAACGCGACCGTAATCAGCTTCATCCAGGTCTTTTGCAATCGGCTGATGATTAACGTCCGCTAAAAAACAATACCAGAAACCGGCTTGCGCATTATATGGATCACCGGGGCGGTCCGACTTGGCATGATGTACGTGGTGCGAAATTACATAAATCTCCTCCGGTATGATACTGATCGTTAACTGCTGGGTAAGGAAACGCCAGAGCCTGTTTTTAAAGCGGTATGCACCATGAGTGCAATAACGGTGATGCCAGATAGTGCCATGCGTGCCCATAATAATCATGCTGTACACAAAGGCCGCGGCGAGTAACGGCAAACTGAAAAACTTAAAAATAAACAAAACCAAAAAAGGGATGAGGCAAAGCACTTTCAGCCAGCTGAAAAAAGGGAGCCAGTTTTTGCGGTCGCGAAATATATTCAACCTGCTGAAGAATTCTTTCAGAATAGTGCCTTTATCTGGGCGCACCAATGCTCCTTGTTCGTTTATCCATCCATACGAAGGCGGCTGGAGAACATGATCTAAAAAAGCCATATATTAAATTAGGGGTTAAAAAATAATAGATCAGCGGGCTTTTTGCGCCGGATAGGCGACAAGCTGGTTTTTGTTATTCATCGTCATGTCGTGGGCGTTCAGCTCCATTTCCTGTCTGGTCAGCGGCTGCTGCAATTTGCTTTTTACCTGCTTAAATATGTTTAACAGATCATGGGGTTTGAGCCGCAGCGCGATAACCGGATGATGAAGTCTTCTGAGACTTCGCAATTCACCTTCTGTAGCCAGTTCCAAAGTCCAGCTCCCGCTTTCGCCGAAACCGTGTTCAGTGGCCTCATTCTTCAGGTCGAACAAAAAGATCGCTGCCTGGCCGTTCAGTGACTGGTGTTGCGCTGACGCGCTGCCCGCTAAGGGCTCATGTTGATTACTCATTAACTTTAAGCTGACTCGGTTAACATTAGAGCTTAAAGATCACCTGAATCAGTTAATGGCAATAGTTAAGTTTGAAGCGTAGGATGTATTTAGCTAATATACGAAAAAAATGTGTTAAAAGTATGCCCATTTGAATTTATTTAAAATTTTTTTACTAAAGGTTAAATTGGCCGGTTTTAATGATTACCTTGCGTTCTTATTAAAAATAATTAAATGCAAAAAGAAGGAACCGTGAAATTTTTCAATAACCAGAAAGGTTTTGGATTTATTTCACCAGATGATACAAGAACAGACGTTTTTGTACATTCAACTGGCCTCATCGACGAGATCCGTGAGAATGACAAAGTAAGTTATGACGTGGAGAACGGCAAAAAAGGCCTTAACGCAATAAACGTAAAAGTAATTTAATAGTCACTATAAAGTTTACTCGTAACACCCGCCCGGTCGGCGGGTGTTTTTTTTAACGTATTTTTAAAACTCCCGGCCAGCTTATGTAACTGACAACTAATAGTTTCCTGTTAATACAGCAATTTAACCATCTTGCCAACAATATCGCTTATCCGCTGTTCCATCTGTCTATGTCCCTAATCAACGAAGATGTTTTTTTGTCGCTTATGCTAAATGCCCCTATGGGTATTTGCATCATGGACGCTTCGACCCAGGTGAGCGAAGTTGTGAACGACGCTTTCCTGGAAGTTGTCGGTCGTCCGCGCGAACAGATCGTCGGTCATTATTACTGGGATACTTTTGCTGAGGTCAGGCACCTCTTTGGGGATGACCTTAACAGGGCTTCCAGGGGCGAAACCATCCGCGGAGAGGAATTGGAAATTCCGTTGATCCGGTTTGGTAAGGAAGAGATGATCACCATCAATTTCATCTACATGCCTTTAAAAGGCCAAACCGGGCAGGTGAATAAAGTCGTGGTCTGGGTGGAAGAAAAGACCAAAGAAGCAAAAGCGCAGAAAGAGATCGCCGCCAGTGAAGAACGCTTAAGGGCATTGGTAGCCGCCACATCTGATGTGGTTTACCGCCTCAGTGCCGATTGGGAGATTATGCAACCGCTGGACGGACGGGGCTTTTTGAAAGACACCCAACAACCCATTACCGGCTGGCGTAATCAAAATGTTCATCCTGATGAAATGATGCGCGTTAATAAGGCAATTGATGAAGCTATTCGTGAAAAAAAGATTTTCCAACTGGAACATAAAGTATTACGTGCCGATGGCTCACCCGGTTGGACCCTCTCCCGCGCCGTTCCAATCCTGGATGGAGATGGCCGGATTGTTGAATGGTTCGGTACTGCCAGCGATATCACTGAGAAAAAACTGGATGAGGCCCGCAAAAACGATTTCATCGGTATGGTCAGTCACGAATTAAAGACACCTTTAACTTCTTTGTCTGCTATTCTGCAAGTAGCAAATGCTAAAGTCCGTAACGCGGAAGATCACTTTTTGCCGGGTGCGATGGAACGTGCGAACCAACAGGTTAAAAGGATGAGCACCATGATCAATGGTTTTTTGAATATCTCGCGTTTGGAATCAGGCAAGATCAGTATCGATAAACATGTATTTAACTTACACGAACTGATCCGGGAGGTGGTAGATGAATATCAGATGACCACATCCAGCCATGTGGTGGATATCAATGATTGTGATGATGTCACCATTCAGGCAGACCGTGATAAGATCGCTTCCGTGTTATCCAACTTGATCAGTAATGCCATCAAATACTCTCCGAAAGCTGCCGAAATAAAAGTCTCTTGCTCCATGAACGAGAAAATGGTGACCGTTAGCGTCAGTGACCAGGGTTCAGGAATCGCACCACAAGACCTTCCCCATATCTTTGACCGATACTACCGTTCGGAAGAAAACATTGCACGCCATATTTCTGGTTTTGGTATCGGTTTGTATGTAAGCGCCGAGATCGTCAGCAGGCACGGTGGCCGGATCTGGGCCGACAGCACATTGGGCAAGGGTTCAACCTTTTACTTCACTTTACCGCGTTAATTCAGAGCAGCCTGGCTTCGCTATTTAAATATTTTAAGCCGGATACTCCAATTTATAAAGGGTTAATAATCTAAAAGCACATATCCCTGCAACTTTTAGGAAAGAAGGGTTCTATGACCGATATTTAACCCGAGTTCATATTAAATAATTAATTAGCAATTAAAGTTTTATGCCCCAAACACTTCGCCTTATACTCGGTGACCAGCTTAACCTGCAGCATAGTTGGTTTAAAGATATTAATCCGGAAGTGTTGTATGTAATTATGGAGATAAAACAGGAACAAGAATATGTGAAACACCATATTCAGAAAATCCTGGGCTTTTTTGCTGCCATGCGAAATTTCGCACATCAGCTTAGCCGGCAAGGTCATAAGGTTATTTATATAAAACTCGATGATAAAGATAATCTGCAAAACTTTGCCGCTAACCTCAATCATCTTATTTCAGTAAATAAAATAATTCATTTTGAATGCCAATTGCCCGATGAGTACCGGCTTGATAAACTTCTAAAGGAATTTTGCAATGGTTTGGATATAACCAGCAATTTTATCGATAGTGAACATTTTATCACAAACCGGGAAGAACTTGCCACGTTTTTCGCCGGCCGGAAAAGCTATCTCATGGAAACCTTTTATCGGCATATGCGCATACGTCATTCGATCCTGATGGATGGTAATAAACCTGTAGGAGGGCAATGGAATTATGACGCGGCGAACCGCAGTAAATATGATGGCAAAGTCCCTTTAAAAAATCGCCTGGCATTTGATCATAACCTCTCTGAACTGAAAACCATGATAGATGGTGCTGGTATTGAATATTTTGGCGAAGTTGACGCAGCGCATTTTGAGTGGCCGCTATCCGCTAAAGAGGCCCAGCGTACCCTCGATTATTTCTGCGATGAATTGCTGCCTTATTTCGGAACCTATGAAGATGCAATGCTGCAGGAGCATATCAGTTTATTTCACTCCAGGCTTTCTTTTGCATTGAATGTTAAAATGATCAGTCCGATGCATGTAGTCAGGTCTGTATTGGCCACCTGGGCGAGAAAACGGGAAGGTATCGGTTTAACGCAGGTTGAAGGGTTTGTGAGGCAAATTATAGGCTGGCGTGAATTTATGCGGGGCGTATACTGGGCAAAAATGCCGGAGTTTGCCGAGCTTAATTTCTTTGATCATGGGCGAAAACTTCCAGGTTGGTTTTGGACTGGTGAAACTAAAATGAACTGCCTTTCCAAATGCATAAGCCAGTCGCTTAACTATGCGTGGGCGCATCATATACAGCGTTTGATGGTCATTGGCAATTTTGCATTATTGACACAGACCCACCCTGATGAAGTTGACACATGGTACCTTGGTGTATATATCGATGCAATTGAGTGGGTTGAAATTACGAATACGCGTGGTATGAGCCAGTATGCCGATGGTGGTGTTATAGGCTCAAAACCATATATCGCCTCAGCAGCTTATATAAACCGTATGAGTGATTATTGCAAGGGATGCCATTACGATTATACAAAAAAACATGGGAAAAGCTCATGCCCTTTCAATAGCCTCTACTGGAATTTTATGGCTACTAATGAAAATAAACTTTCTAAAAACCCCAGAATGAGTATGATGTATAAGAATTTTGAAAAACAGGATAAAAAAGAAAGAGATTTGATTCTAAAGCAGGCTGAGTATTACCTTGATCAAATAGAAAGCCTCTGAAGGCCAATAGGAAACCAGCGCGTTATAATAATCCAGCTTAATATTTAATGGCCATTTATAATCTTACTACGATACTGCCAAGTTACAATTGTCAGGTTCTATATGTGCAGATGTATTGGCAGAAACCAACAAACCATATAGTGTAGCACCCTACCCTGTGAATTTAAAGGCGATTACTAAAGGGAATAACTGGTATTTGAGCTCAATTATCCGGTATATAGTGTTTCCAGGAACCAATGATAAATTGATAATTTATTTTGTTGCTTAAATTAACACTGTTAACTATTTTCCAATCCTTTAACTCGTTAATAAATTGTGGTATCGGAAGTTTAGCCCGCACCGACATCTCACAATAAAAATCAGCCTTACTCGGATGATCGGGTGTGCACGCGTTAACGGTAAGGCCAAAAGAATCCTTTCTGATTATCGCTTCCGTAATGCCAACACAGTCAGATTGATGAATAAGGTTTACAGGAGCGAGCCCATTGGGAATGTTACTTTTACCTGAAAAAAAGTGAGCGGGGTTTCGGCCAGGGCCAACCAAGCCGCCAAACCGGATGATAGCTGTTTTTAGCCTGGCTTCACTTCGAAAAAGTTTCTCGGCTTCAAGCAATATTTCACCTGACTCAGAATCTGGTTCAGGCTCATCGGTTTCATCTACTTCCTTATTTCTATTACCGTAAACGCCTGTAGAGCTGATATAAACCGCTTTTGTTGTCCCTTGCGCAACCATAGCTTCGATTATACCCTGAATTTTGTTTAGATATATTGATCCTGCCCCTTTTTTAAATCCTGGAGGTATTGCTATCACCGCTACGTCGCATTTAAAAAAATCCGGGTCATATGAGCGGTCATTCTCTGTAAAACAAACCAAATACGGAGAGATACCCAACTGCTTTAACTCTTGTATTTTTACATGGCTTGTAGCAGAGCCTTTTACAGTAAGCCCCTTTTTCAATAAATTACTTGCGAGTGCCCGTCCATACCAACCGCAACCAAGAATGCTAATAGTCATTACTTTTTAACACAATTATAATTGCGAAAATCGGGTAGTTTGTTCACAATATTTTTTACCGGGTAAATATACACATTCAGTAAACACATTATTTGTCGATAAATTGATAATAGCGGATTGTAAATATTAAGCCGATCAAAGCTTTACTCACCAAAGACATTTAAAAGTCATAAAATTTACGACGGGATTTAAAAATATGTATTTCGATTATTTTGTCTAACTTTGCTTTGTAATAATTTAGACAAATGTCTTATTCGATTTCAGATCTTGAGCAATTATCGGGCATTTCGGTGCACAACATCCGAATATGGGAGCGTCGATATAATGCTTTACAGCCGTCGAGAACAAACGGCAATACCCGTTTTTATGACGATGAGCAGCTTAAAAGACTTTTAAACATTACCGGTCTTTACTATTCAGGGCACAAAATATCCAAGGCCTGCTCTATGAATAAAGAAGAAATGGAAGAGTTTCTTCAAAAAGAAATCGATACCACTGTTTCCAAAGAGAATCATTTTGAATACTACATATCTCAAATTGTGAACAAGGGTATGGAGTATAAAGAGTATGAGGTAAATCAGCTTATTCAGCGATGTTCAGACCAATATGGTCTTTTGGATACCTATAAATTTATGATTTACCCGCTTTTGGTAAGGCTGGGTTTAATGTGGCGGCAGGATTCACTTTGCCCTTCACAAGAACATTTTCTTTCATCAATTTTTCGTCAGCGACTTTTTTGCGCCATAAACGATTGCCCAAAAGCCGCGGATGGCGCAGAAAAATGGCTGTTGTTTTTGCCGGAGAATGAGGATCACGATATCGGCTTGTTGCTTGCCAGCTATCTGTTGCGGATGGCCGGTAAGCAGGTGATTTACCTTGGTCCAAAGGTTCCGATGTTTGCTTTAAGAAATACGATTAATGCTACGGCGCCATCAAATCTGCTTTTATTCATGACACGCGTAAGGCCGGTTGATGATGCCCAGGCTTTTTTAACAGAATTGGCCCGTGAGTTTCCTGGAAAAAAGGTTCATATATCAGGGAACCAGCGAGTGTTGGCCGAGATAAACTTTCCCGATCAGTTTTGCTGGCTTAAAACGCTGAGCGATTTTGAAACTATAATAAAACCGAATTGAAATTATGAACTCGCTGGATCAAATACATAAAACTGCCGTTATTGGCGCCGGGTTTGCCGGACTGAGTGCGGCTGCATACCTGGCAAAAGGCGGGTGTGCGGTGGATGTATTTGAAAAAAACGCTGATATTGGTGGCCGTGCCCGTCAATTAAATACCACCGCCGGTTATAAGTTTGATATGGGGCCAAGCTGGTATTGGATGCCAGATGTTTTTGAAAAGTTTTTTGCCGATTTTGGATATAAGGCTTCGGATTTCTACCAATTGAAGCAGCTTGACCCCGGATATCTCATGATATTCGGTAAAGATGATATAATTGAAATTCCGGCAAGCACAAGTGAGCTGTTTGCATTGTTTGAACAGATAGAAAAAAACAGTTCTAAGGCTTTAAAACAATTTTTAAAAGAAGCGGCCTATAAATATAGGGTAGGGATTAACAAGTTAGTATATAAACCTGGTTTGTCCCTTAGTGAATTTGCAGACGCCGAATTGGTGAAAGGCATGTTCAGGATGCAGGTATTTACTTCCCTGAGCAGCCACGTCAGAAAATATTTTAAGGACCCCAGATTGTGGGCGTTAATGGAATTTCCTGCTCTTTTTCTTGGAGCAATGGCAGAGGATACACCCGCGTTATACAGCCTCATGAACTACGCCGCCTTAGAATTAGGTACCTGGTATCCGGTTGGCGGCTTTGGCGCTGTGGTAGATGCAATGAAGAAAGTTGCAGAGCTGCAGGGCGCGAGATTTTACACAGAAGAGCCTGTTAACCGGTTTGTAATTAAAGACGGAAAAATAAAAAATGTTTGCTCCCAATACCAGGTAGGGGCTTTCGATGGTGTAGTTGCCGCGGCGGATTATCATCACGTTGATCAACATCTTCTGGCGCCTGAATACAGAAATTATAATGACGGCTATTGGAAAAAAAGGGTAATGGCACCATCAGCATTGATCTTTTACCTGGGTGTAAAAAAGAAGATCAAAAAGCTCAGGCACCATAATCTTTTCTTTGACCAAGACCTGCAGTTACATGCAAGAGAAATATACAAAGATCCGCAATGGCCATCAAAGCCGCTTTTTTACGTTTGTTGTACCTCCAAAACTGACGAGCAGGTTGCCCCGCCCGGGCACGAGAATATTTTTATCCTGATGCCGCTTGCGGTAGGGCTTAGTGACGACGAAACGACACGGGAAAAATACTTTGATATAATTATGAACCGCCTTGAGGATTATTGCGGTGAAGATATTAGGGGTTATATAGACTATAAAAAGAGTTATTGTGTATCAGACTTTAAGCATGATTATAACTCCTTCGGTGGCAATGCTTATGGGCTCGCTAACACTTTACGGCAGACAGCAATCCTGAAACCAAGTCTGGCTAATAAAAAAATAAAGAATCTGTTTTATGCAGGACATCTAACTGTGCCGGGACCGGGAGTGCCGCCTGCAATCATTTCGGGTAAAGTTGCTGCCAGTCAGCTTTTAAAATATCTGGGGAGGTTATGAAAGAGAAGTTTGACAAATTGTCTGCTGAATTTAGCAGGATTACCACACAACGCTATAGTACCAGCTTTTCATTAGGTATTCGCTTCCTTGATAAAAAGCTACATGAACCGATTTATGCGATTTACGGTTTCGTGCGTTTGGCAGATGAGATTGTCGACAGCTTTCACGATTATAATAAGATATATCTGTTGGAAGAATTTAAGAAAGACTGTTTTGAAGCCATAGAGAATGGCATCAGCCTTAACCCGATCCTCAATTCGTTTCAACAAGTAGTAAGAGATTACAAAATCGACCATCAGTTAATCCATACTTTTCTCAGTAGCATGGAAATGGACCTGCAAATGCAAAGCTACAGCGAGGAAAAGTACCAGCAATATATTCTTGGTTCGGCGCAGGTTGTAGGACTTATGTGTTTGTATGTCTTTGCCGAAGGGGATCTCAATCTTTACTATCAGCTGATGCCCTCAGCTATGAAATTGGGGTCTGCGTTTCAGAAGATTAATTTTCTGCGTGACATAGGTGAAGATTACCAATACCTGAACAGGACTTATTTTCCGGATGTTGACCTTGCTAATTTTACAGAGGCTGATAAAAGAAAGATTGAACAGAATATACTGGAAGAGTTTGATGAGGCATTGGATGGAATTAAAAAGCTTCCCAATTCCTCTCGGCGCGGCGTGTTTTTGGCCTACCGGTATTATCGCCAGCTTTTTGAAAAAATAAAATTGGCAACTGCGTGCTCAATTTTTTCAAAGCGTTTCCGGGTATCCAATGCACGCAAAATGGTGCTGTTGTTTGATGTACTGATTAAAAATAAGATGAACCTGATATGAGAATGGCGGCGCTGGTATTTGTGTCCATATTTGGGTTGCAGGCAAATTTATCCGTTCCGCAGCTGCGAGAAGCTTATTTTAAAGCTGCTGTCAATAAGGATGAGTTAGTTCGCTTAAATCACCTGTTAGATACGGTCGGAGAACATGCTGATCAGGTAATTCTTTGCTACAAAGGCGCTGCTGAAATGCTCAAGGCAAGGTACTCCGTCAATCCGTTTAAAAAGATGTCATTTTTTAATACAGGCAGAAACATAATAGAACGCTCCATTTTGAAGGATACATCTTGCATTGAGCCGCGATTCGTTCGCTTCACGATACAACATAATCTTCCAGGCTTTCTCGGTTATAATCAGAATATTGCTCAGGATAGTTCCTTTATAGCCAATAGGGCACAGCGGCTGACAGACACTGATCTAAGAAACCGGATAGATAATTATTTTAAACGGCTAAAAGGGGGAGCTAAAAGCTTATGAATAACGAGAGTGTAATACTGGTTGATCAGCACGATAATATACTTGGAACAATGGAGAAGATAGCTGCCCATCGCGCAGGAAAACTTCACAGAGCGATCTCGGTATTTGTATTCAATTCTAAAGGTGAATTACTGCTTCAGCAACGGGCTGGGCATAAATATCATTCCGGAGGGAAGTGGAGCAATACATGTTGCAGCCATCCAAGGCTTGGAGAAAACACGGCAGATGCAGCAAAACGCCGTTTAAGAGAAGAGATGGGCCTGGATTGCCAGTTGTATTATGCTTTTAGCTTCATTTACAATACGGATCTTGGAGAGGGATTGTCAGAACATGAATACGATCATGTTTATGTCGGTATCACGGACACCTTGCCGAAACCTGATAAAGAAGAGGTTGCTGAGTTTACTTATTTATCGTTGAGTGAAATTGAGGCCGACTTATTCCAGAACCCTGAAAAATATACCATTTGGTTCCGGATCTGTTTTGACAGGATTGTTAAAGCGTATGATAAATTATTGAAAAATGAACCTTTTGCTTAACATATCTATTGTACTAATATCATTTGCATCGATGGAAGGTGTAGCCTGGCTGTCTCACAAATACCTGATGCACGGCCTGTTATGGACATTGCATCGCGACCATCACAAGAAGGATCAGTATAGTTTTTTTGAGCATAACGATTTTTTCTTTCTGATTTTCGCAACACCAGGGATGACCTGCCTCGCTTTAGGTATATATACATCTGTAAGCTGGTTTTTGTATGTAGGGCTTGGAATTACGCTTTACGGGCTTTGCTACTTCATTGTACATGATGTGTTTATTCACCAGCGTATCAAAATCTTTCGCAATACCGACAATTGGTACTTCCGCGCGATACGGCGGGCCCATAAAGTACATCACAAGCATATGGGTAAAGACGATGGCGAATGTTTTGGCATGTTATGGGTGCCCAGGAAATATTTTCGTGAATCTAAATCGGGCCGGCTATGATCAGATACACCTATCTTTTAATTGATTTGCTGAGTCTGGCAATGCCATTATTATTCTCGTTTCATCCAAGAATGGCCTTTTATAAGAGTTGGAACGCCTTACTGCCGGCAATATTAATTACTGCGGTTTGCTACGCATTATGGGATAGCTGGTTTACTCATTTGGGCGTATGGGGCTTTAACTCCAGGTACACAACCGGCATTTATTTGGGAAATTTGCCTATGGAGGAGTTGCTCTTCTTCGTTTGTATTCCCTATTCCTGTGTGTTTACCTTCGAATGCCTTTCGGGTATTATTTCACCAGCCTTTATGCAGCAAGCCGTTAAACCTTTAGGCTACAGCTTTGCAGTTGTTTTGTTGTTATTCGCAATAGGTTTTCGTTCTCACGCATATACGGCGTCTGCTTTTACATTATTGGCTGCCATGGTATTTGTCGCGACGGTGAAAAATATAACCTGGCTCCCTAAATTTTATATTGTTTACAGTATCCTTCTTATCCCGTTCCTGATCGTTAACGGCTTGCTAACCGGTACCTGCCTTGCTTCACCTATTGTTTGGTATAGTCCTGCCGGAATAATCGGTGTGCGTATTCTCACCATCCCGATAGAGGATGTTTTTTACGGAATGGGGCTGATACTGGCTAATGTCTGGATTTACACGGCGATAAGAAAAAGGAAGCTGCAGAACCGGCGCATTTTAATTTAGTTGAAAAAGAAAATAAATAATATGAAAGAAATAGAAACTGTTGTCTTGCCTGAGTCTGAAGATCTGCTGGATTTTATACGGCAGGAGCGCAGCGTTTACTCAGCCGATACGCCGTTGAAGCCTGATGCATTTGCGATAGACGATGAAACGAAGGTCGAACTGATTGAAAAGCACTTTGCGGCGATCATGAATATTCTCGGGCTGGACATGACAGACGACAGCCTAAAGGACACACCCAAACGGGTTGCCAAAATGTATGTAAAAGAGATTTTTAGCGGCTTAAACCCTGCAAACAAGCCTGATATAACCCTATTTGATAACAAATACAGTTACCGGCAGATGTTGATCGAGCGGAATATCGCGGTGAAGAGCAACTGTGAACATCACTTTGTTCCAATTATCGGTAAAGCGCACGTTGCCTATATCAGCAATGGCAAAGTGATCGGTCTGTCAAAACTAAATCGTTTGGTTCAGTATTGTTCACGCCGCCCGCAGGTACAGGAACGACTAACCATACAAATTGCCGACGAGATAGGAAAAGCATTAGGAACAGAAGACGTAGCCGTAATGATCGACGCCTATCACCATTGCGTTTCATCGCGTGGGGTACAGGATCCCGACAGCTCTACAGTGACAACCGAGTTTCGGGGGAAATTCACAGAACCGGAAACACGTTCCGAATTTTTAAAGCTTGTTGTAAAATGAGTTTAGAAGGGAAAAATATCATTGTGGCTGGCGGAAGTTCGGGTATAGGCGAATCTGTAATAACTGCCTTATATTCTGCCGGAGCCAATATTTACAATATTTCCCGAACTACAAACGAACACTGGCCGCAGAACGTTAATCATATTGCTTTTGATGTATTTGCCGATACTTTGTCTGCGGCCAGTTCTTTACCTGCTGTTATAGACGGGTTTGTTTATTTGCCTGGCTCTATCAATTTAAAACCGTTCAGTCGCCTAACCGGTGAAGATTTCCTCACAGATTACCGCATCAACGTTTTAGGTGCAGTAAAATTATTGCAGCATGTACTGCCTGGTCTCAAACGTTCGGGCAATGCTTCTGTAGTTCTTTTAAGCTCTGTAGCCGCATCAGTTGGAATGAGTTTTCATTCCAGCATTGGCGCTGCAAAAGGAGCAATCAATGGTCTCACCATCTCGCTGGCCGCCGAGTTCGCACCTAACAAGATCAGGGTAAATGCAGTGGCGCCATCTTTAACCGATACGCCGCTTGCGGCGCAATTGATAAACACTCCTGAAAAAAAGGAAGCGGCCGCGGCACGGCATCCGCTCGGAGTTATTGGCTCGCCGGACGATGTAGCAGCAGCCATTGTTTTTTTGCTTTCGGGGCAAAGTTCATGGATAACCGGCCAAGTTATTGGCGTTGATGGAGGCTTATCCAATCTTCGGAAAAATTAAACGGAAATGGAAAAGTCAGACGTTGTCATTGTTGGCGGTGGTTTAAGCGGGTTAACTGCGGCAAAAATTTTAAAGGCTGCGGGGAAATCCATCAAACTTATTGAAGCATGTGATCGCATTGGAGGGCGTGTCCGCACAGACTACATTGATGGCTTCCTGTTCGACCGTGGTTTCCAGGTACTACTTACTGCGTACCCGGAGGCAAAAGAAATATTGAATTATAAATCACTTAACCTGCATTACTTTGACCCTGGTGCCATTATTCTGAATGAAGGCGGGATAACCGCCATTAGTGATCCTACAAGAAACCCGCGCAAAATTTGGGAAACGCTTACATCATCGGCAGGGTCGCTGGCAGATAAACTACTTATATTAAAACTAAAACGGCATCTGAGCAATAAAAAGATTGATGAATTATTTAACGGCAGTAGCCAGACTACGCTCGAGTTTTTGAAGGGCTACGGTTTTTCAGAAAAAATGATCGCCAATTTTTTTAAACCTTTTTTTGGTGGGGTTTTTCTGGATGACGAACTCGAAACGCCCTCAGAGATGTTTACATTTCTGTTTAAAATGTTTAGTGAAGGGAATGCTGCTTTACCGGCGCTTGGCATGGGAATGATCTCAAAGCAGCTTGCCAAATCATTTACGGAACAAATTGTACTAAATGAAAAAGTGATCGTAGTCAATGAAGGCAGCGTTTTGACTGATAAAGGCAATCTGTTTAATTCCAATTATATTATTCTCGCAACTGATGAAGTATCCTTACCTGATTCCTTTGCGCGGAGCGCAGCCTGCGGACGATCGGTAACAAACATCTATTTCTCAGCTGATGCTAAACCGCTTAAATCCAAATCAATTATACTCAATGCATCGGCTAACAAAATGGTTAATAATATAGCTGTTTTGAATAATGTGTCGCCGTATTATGCGCCGGTTAATAAAAGCTTATTATCAGTATCCATATTAGGCGATCATCAAATGGAGTCTTCGCATGTATTAGCAAAACAGGCTGTGATAGAATTAAGTAAATGGTTTAAAGGTGCGGTTAACTGGAAACATATCAGAACTTATACTATTCCTTATGCACTACCCCGAAAAGACTTTTATAAATATAAACCGGACTTGAATGATGTAAAAGTTGCTGAAAGGATTTTTCGTTGCGGTGATTATTTATTAAATGGTTCCATAAATGCTGCTATAAAGTCTGGTCGGATTGCCGCAGAAGCAATTTTATCTATGTAAACAGTTAGAACTATGGAAACAAAAAAATTGGCATTAATTACGGGTGTAAGTCGGCAAATGGGCCTCGGTTATGAAACTGCAAGGCAGCTGGCTAACGAAGGATTTAAAGTCATCATTTCAGCGCGCGACCTGGAAAAGGTAGTTGCGTTGTCCCTGGTCCTTCAAAATCAGGGGTTCGATGTAGTACCACTTGTACTTGATACTTTAAGTGATCTCAGCGTTCAAAACGCGTTCGGGGAAATAGAGAGCAGATTTGGTAAACTTGACGTACTGATAAACAACGCCGGCGCATTTTATGACGAAGGAGGCACGCCACTTACGCAAACATTTGAATATACGCGCCATGCATTTGAAACCAATTTCTTTGGCACCTGGCGCATGGTCAGGACTTTTATACCGTTGCTTGAAAAGAGTGGTCATGGTATAATTGTTAACGTATCGAGCGGTGCAGGTTCTTTTGAAGACCCGGATTTTGGATTAATAGCCAAAGGAGATATTACCGCTTACGGGATAAGTAAGCTTGCGCTGAATGGTCTTACTGTCAAACTCGCTTCCGAATTAAAAGGTAAAGGAATCAAGGTAAATGCTGTTTGTCCTGGTTTTACAGCAACCTATGCTGGCACCGAAGCATGGGGCGCAAGGCCTGTCTCAGATGGAGCCGGTGGTATTGTTTGGGCTGCAACGCTGCCGAAAGACGGTCCGACGGGTGGTTTCTTTAGAGATGGAAAGCCTTTGCCGTGGTAAATAATAGTGCTTATACCGGCCTGGAAAATAACCGGCCACTTATTCTTACACTTTGGATGGAGGAGCCGGTGCACAAATATTTCAATGAGATGAGGAGTTCGTATTTCCTGCCGAACGTAATTACCTGGATGCGCATCTAACACTTTTTCATGCCTTGCCAAACGAAGAATACGTTTATAACGATACCCGGATGCTTTGCCAAACAGAAAAAATATTTTCCTTGAATGCCGAAGCAATTGCCTCGATAGGTAATGGAACGGCGATCAGGATAGTATCCCCAACTTTGAATTCTATCCATCAACGATGCCAGGTTTTGTGGGCTGATAAGCTAACACAGCAGGACAAACAAAAATTGTGGCCCCATGTCACTATTCAAAATAAAGTGAGCCTGGGGGCTGCGCAAAGTTTACAGATGCAATTAAAGGGAGGCTTCAAGCCGTTTGTATTTAAAGCGATCGGGCTTCAGCTTTGGCGCTATCTCGGTGGTCCATGGGAACCGGTTGATCAATTTAAATTTCAGTAAAAATGAACTGTAACTTATTGTGGATAATGTTTTGGTCAAAGGGAAGAAACTATTTTTGCTTCCTGCACCGGTCGCTGCAATATTTAACCTCAGGCCAAACTTTTTCCCATTTTTTCCGCCATGCGAACGGGCGCCCGCAAACCGCGCAAATCTTAACAGGCAGATCTTGCTTTTTAACTCCAGCCGGCATAGATGGAACACACTTTTATCATTAAAAACGTTGTAAAAATAACCACAAATAAAAAAAGCTATGAGATACAACAAAAAATATATTGCAATTGGGCTGGCAAGTGTTGCAGCCGCAACCCTTGCGATTACTATGTCATCTTGTGTTTCGATACCCAAAGGCGCCAGGGCTGTAAAACCATTTGATAAAAACAAATATCTCGGCACCTGGTATGAGATAGCCCGAATGGACTTCAAATTTGAGAGAGGTCTGGAGCACGTTACTGCCAATTACTCTTTGATCGACGAAAACACAATCAGAGTGGACAATAAAGGCTACAGTGTAAAAGAAAAAAAATGGAAGGAAAGTATCGGTAAGGCAAAATTGGCGGGCGAGCCTTCTGAAGGAAGATTAAAAGTATCTTTTTTCGGCCCATTCTACGCAGGGTACAACGTGATTGCTATCGATCAGGATTACAAATACGCGCTTATTGCGGGCAATAATCTTAGTTACCTGTGGATACTTTCGCGTGAAAGGTCGATCCCTGAAAAGGTGAAAAAAGATTATTTGGAAAAAGCCAGAGCATTAGGTTATAATACAGATCAACTGGTTTGGACTAAGCAGACAGATTAAAAGTGCGCTTTTTTTGTTTAACAACAAACGCTAAGGGTTCCAATACAAAAAACTATTATGAAAATTTTGCTTACGGGAGCTACAGGTTATATTGGCAAACGGCTTTTGCCGGTGCTGTTACAGGAGGGCCATGAAGTTGTTTGCGCAGTTCGCGACAGCGGTCGGATAGACCTGAAAAAATATAAACCCGAGCAAGTTAGTTTAGTTGAATGCGACCTGCTTGATGCGGACAGTTTGAGAAAATTGCCTACTGATATAAATATCGGCTACTATTTGGTTCATTCCATGACTGGAGATGCTTTTGAAGAACGGGAAAAGGAATCGGCTGAAAACTTTGTGACTTACTTAAATACAACCAAGGCGCGGCAACTGATTTATTTAAGCGGCATAATTAATAGCGAAGTTTTATCCGCGCACCTGTCATCACGAAAAAATGTTGAGGAGATATTGGAAAACGGAAACGTACCTGTAACCACGCTCCGGGCGGGGATCATCGTGGGGTCTGGCAGTGCTTCTTTTGAAATCATCCGCGACCTGGTGGAAAAGCTTCCCGTTATGATCGCCCCCAAATGGTTACTGACAAAGTGCCAACCCATAGCAATAAGAAATGTAATTCAATTTTTGTCGGGCGTTTTGGATAATTCAGCAACCTTTGCTAAGCATTTTGATATATACGGCCCAGATATTCTCACTTATAAACAAATGCTGCTTGGTTTTGCTGAAGTAAGAAACCTCCAAAGAAAGATATTTATTGTACCGGTAATGACGCCCAGAATATCGTCGTACTGGCTTTACTTTATGACCTCTACGTCTTACCGGCTTGCACAAAATCTTGTTGACAGTATGAAGATTGATGTTGTAGCCACGCCTAATAATCTTGCCCATAAACTCGGCATCCAATTAATTCCCTACAAGGATGCTATCCGAATGGCCTTCGATAAAATCGAGCAAAACCTGGTGTTATCATCATGGAATGATGCTGGTAGCCCCATTTTTGACAAACGCCTGGCAAGCCACATCGAGGTACCTAAATTTGGAGTCTTTCAAGATATCAAAGCCGAAAAGGCTTCATCGGTTGAAAGATCTACAGAAAAGATATTTTCAATTGGCGGGCGATCCGGCTGGTATTATGCAAATTGGTTATGGGCATTCAGGGGGTGGTTAGACCGGTTGTTTGGCGGCGTGGGGCTTAGAAGAGGCCGGAAAAATGCAAGCGAGGTATCACCGGGGGATGCGCTTGACTTTTGGCGGGTTATTTATGCTGACAGAAAAGAAAAAAGGCTGCTTTTATACGCCGAAATGAAACTACCAGGAGAAGCATGGCTGGAGTTTTCCATCGACAAAGATAATTGTGTTCATCAGTCAGCAACATTCAGGCCGCAAGGTTTGCGGGGCCGGCTTTATTGGTATGCAATGTTGCCTTTTCACCATTTTATTTTCCGGGGCATGTTGCATGAAATTGCTAAGTAAATCGCCCAAAATTCACAACAGCAATAATGATTTTGGTATCACGCGATTAATGAAAATTAGTACGTAAATGGCTCTTATTGCTCCACTGCGATTTTATTTTCTTCCTGTAAATAGCCTGTAGACAACATTAATTCCGGTGCTGATTTATCGTTTAAGCGCTATTTTTGTCATTTTAAAGTCTCTTTTTATCAGATTCACGTTATTCTCTAAGAAATTTTTTTTTCGCCGTTGTGGCAAACTACCCACGTATAGCAAAATGTAAGCGTCTGACGGACAATTAAATTGCTGCCACCGCTAATTTCTTGAATCCTTTTAAAATACCATCCAAGCGTCTATAATTAACTTTTGGAGTCATAGCCAGCATCAATACCTTTTGTAACATATCAGGTGTAAAACCTGTCATATAGTTACAATACAAGTGAAAATGGACGTTTTTTGGCAACCCCGATCAAGCTTTAAAGCTGGAAGGCTTGACCGTTTCTATACACATTTGGCCTGTAAACGGGCGCTATATTATTATAAAGAATCTTGGCATTGCCTGACTGCTGAGCAAGTATTTGAAAAAGTTAAGGTGTAGCATTAACGTCAGTATTGCCGTAAATGAAATTGCCATAAGAGGTCTCATTTTTAGCTGTTGATAATAGTTTCTAAACATTGAAGTGTAACAATGTTTAAATAAAGCCATAAATAAAACAATAATGAGTTACACAAATAGAATATAGTATAACCCGATAAGGGACGAATAAAAATCTTTTACCTAATGAAAATAAAATACGTTACAGTTCCTTCAGAAGATATTGCTGAAGAAGAAAACTTTTTTGTGAAACTTTTGGGTTTCACCAATAAAGGAGAGCTGGAATTACGGCCAAACGTACATTGCAGGTTACTAAGCCATAACGATAGCGACATACACTTAGCAATTATACCCCATACCTATACCCTGAACCAAAAGGCTGTTATTATTTTCAGTACTGAAAATTGCCTCAAAGAATACCATGAGATCACCCAGAACGGGATTGTTTTTAATCATAAACCATACTACGTGTCGGCAGGGATGATAGCTGAGTTTACAGATAAAGAAGGGAATCAATTTGTTTTACTGGAAGAAAGATCGTACGCAGAAGAATTGTAAAGATGGAAAATGTGCTAAGATTGAGTAACGAAAATTGTATTCGTTCAAGTAAACTATCCTATAAAAACTTAACTGAGGTAAATAATAACTTTAGTTTACATATCAATTTTAATGGGAACGAAAAATTCGTTCTGAATAAGAAGAAGTTACGGTTATTTCCTCATACTTTCCTGGCTATTAACCCCGGGACGCTTTATTCTGATATAATTGAGTCTGGCAGCCCGGTTCAAAAACTTTCAATAAGTTTTAGCAAGGGATTTATAGAAGATTTTAAAACGTCATATCTAAAAGGTAGTCACTTTTTACCCGAACATTACGGAAACCGGCTGCCATCACCCAATTTAACATTCAATGAAACGATTTTTCCGCTGCTTGGCGATCTGAAATATAATATAGAGCATTTAAAAGCTTTGATAAGATCAAACTGTAAGGATGAATTATTATTAAATGAATTCCTCTATCATATCCTGTTAAATTATTATACGCTTTACCAAAAAGATATGCTTTTTGTGGAAGAAAGGCTTAAAGATCTTCAATTAGGAACCCGGAAGGAAATTTACAGGCGGCTTGGTCTTGCCAAGGAGTATTTGTATTCAAATTTTGATCAAAAGATCAGCATATATGAATTATCAAAATATTCATGCATGTCGGCCACTCACCTTATCCGCTCATTCAGGCAGGCATTTCATACAACTCCTCATCAGTTTTTGATGAACATAAGGCTAAAGCACGCTGAGCATCTGCTTAAGACTACGTCTTATCCTGTAAATAAGATCGTAAACACTGTTGGGCTCGATTCTCCCAGTACGTTTATAAAATTATTCAGAATTCGCTATAATATTACTCCCCTTAAATACAGGTCATTGCATATTGCGGTTAACTAAAGGATAACATTGGTTTTTTTAGAATATTTTACTTCTTAGCGAGTCGCTAAGTTTGTCCATGATGAACCGTTTTGTCAAAAACGATCAGTTAATAGTTAATTAAAGGATTGCCACGCGAGGTGAGCAATCCTTTTTTTATAACTACAAGCAACTCCATCCTCCCTATCTAAGCATTTCAAAATTGGTCATTTCGGAACATTTAGTCCGATCTATTTGCTTTAAAATTACAATTTAAAATAATTAATGCTCAAGGTCTGCAAGGCCATGAGGATCTATTAACTCTGACCCACTTTTTGACTATGAAACGCTTTATGCCATTTCAATGCTATCATAATGGTTTTGAGGGATTTGATGATGGCTGATGGCGTTGCCTGATTTGAATAGTCATATTTTACCTTCAGACTATCTGCACTCCAATTTTTCCTGTTGGAGGCCACAACCCCAAATACCATAAAAGAGAAAAGAGCATTCTCGAGAATAAATCTTTTTAAAAATCGATTAATATGAACAAAAAAATACTTTTAACTATAGGGCTATGTCTGGTTATTTTTTGCCAGGCCTTTGCCCAAAACCGCACCATTACCGGTACGGTAACATCAAAAGATGATGGTTTACCCCTTCCCGGAGTAACCGTAAAGATCAAAGGAACAACAACGGGTACACAAACTAACAGTTCTGGCAAGTATACCATAAGTGTACCTTATGGAAGTGTGTTAGAATATAGCTTTATTGGCTATTTGCCTTTACAGGTAACTGTACAAAACAATGACAATGTATTGAATGAAACACTCGAAACAGCGAGCACATCTCTTAGTGAGGTTGTTGTAACTTCTCAGGGCATCAAGAGGGAAAAAAGAACGCTGGGCTATTCTGCACCGACAGTAAGCAATAAGGATTTGACGGTGGGTGGCAATCCAAGTGCGCTAACTTCACTTACTGGCCTGGTTGCAGGTGTTAATATCACGTCAACTTCAAACACACCAGGTAGTTCAACCAGGATCGTCCTTCGTGGCGGTTCGTCCATTACCGGTAACAACCAGGCTTTATTGGTGGTTGATGGTGTACCTATTGACAACTCAAGTGTCATTGGCGGTGCAAGCAGTTTAACTGCAGTTGACTTTGGCAACAGAGGTAATGATATCGACCCCAATGACATCGCATCTATCACGGTATTAAAAGGCCCGGCAGCGGCAGCTCTTTACGGTTCCAGGGCATCCAACGGTGCGCTGATGATCACTACCAAATCGGGTTCAGCCAATGGAAAGAAATTGGAGATAACGCTTAACTCCACCAATACGTTATCATCAGTTTTAAAATTGCCTACCTTCCAAAACGAATATGGTCAGGGCTATATGTCAGGTTCGGCTACTAGCGCAGGCTATGTTACCGGAATAGATGATGCAAGTGATAACTTTAGCTGGGGAGCTCCCTTTACCGGAAAAACAGAGCCATGGGGACAAAAAATTGATGGCGTTACGCAAACCAAACCATATTCGGCTTTGCCAAACAATATCAGAGATTTTTTCAAGACAGGCTTTGCCGCTGATAACAATTTAGGTATTGCGTCAGGCGATTCCAAAAACAGCTTTTATTTAGGTTTAAACTCATTAAACTCTAACGGCATATTTCCAGGCAGCAGCGACACTTATGATAAGTATGGTATAAGGTTTAATGGTAAAACTACGCTTGCAAACAATTTTACCGCAAGTATTAATATTAATTACAACAAAATTCAGGCAAATACGCCTTCTGGCGGACAAGGTGCAAACGGTATATGGAATAACCTGATGCAAACGCCAAGGGATATTCCAATTAACGAAATGGGAGACCTGAATAATAAGTACAATGGGTATAACTCTATTACGAACACATATGGCTTTTATGGCGCATTTACTGTAAATCCATATTATATTCTTGATAATTTTAGCAATCTTGACGATGTTAATCGTGTTACCGGTGATGTTAACCTAACATGGAAGCCCCTTAATTGGTTAACTATAACAGAACGCGTAGGCGCAGATTCTTACTCCGACCGCAGGAAGCTTATTCAGCCCAAATATACCTTTGAGCCTGCTGACGAATCAGGAAGCAACCTCTGGGGGCCTATTACAAACAATGGATCTTATGAAGTGGACCAGATTAATGTAAACGAGGTTGTGCATGATTTAATGGTTACTGTAACTCATGATTTTGGTAAAGATTTTCATACATCATTATTGTTAGGTAACAATATCAGGGAGCGCTCCGTTAATTCTAATTTTACAAGCACTAACGCCAGTGGCGGTTTAGTTGTTCCGGGCTGGTATAACCTCGAAAACAGCAACGGGCCGGTAGATGTAATTACAGACAATATTTCAATACAAAGACTGGTAGGTTTTTATGCCGACTTAAACCTTTCTTATAAAGAATACTTGTTCTTAGAAGGTACATTAAGAAACGACAGGTCTTCCACACTACCTGTAAATAACTATTCTTATTATTATCCAAGCGTCAGCGGCTCGTTTGTATTTAGCGAATTGCTTAAAAACAACGATTTTTTTGATTTCTTAAGTTACGGTAAATTACGTTCAAGCTTTGCACAGGTTGGTAGTGATACTAATCCGTACGAATTGTTAACCACTTACGGAAAAACTGTTATTCGCGGTTCTTTTGGAAATACCACATTCCCATTCGGAAACGTACCTGCAGTACAGGTTGGTTCAACTCTTGGCAACGGTACACTTAAACCGGAACAAACAAGCTCATTTGAGATTGGTACCGAGTTAGCGTTTTTGCAAAGCCGACTTTCTTTCGATTTCAGCTATTATGTTAACGATTCGAAAAATCAGATCATATCCATTCCTATTCCTAATTCAACAGGATATGGCTTTAATGTGGTAAATGCAGGTGAGATTCAAAATAAAGGCATCGAGTTAACCATTAGCGGTACCCCGATTCAAACCCCTGATGTAACCTGGAACATATTTGGCACCTTTACTAAAAACAACAGCGATGTACTTTCCTTGCCTAACGGCGTTTCGCAGGTAGCCATCGGCGGTTTTGGCGGTATGGGAATAGTTGCAGCTAAAGGACATCCGTATGGCGAATTTTATGCGATAACCAATCAAACAGATGCACAGGGAAGAACCATTATTAATAAAGCCACCGGGCAGCCAATACCAACAACATCGGCACAATACCTGGGTTCGTATGAACCTAAATTCCAAACATCATTAGGCACAAACGTAAAATATAAGAATTTTACTGTGAGTGTATTGTTTGATGTTAAACATGGCGGCGTATTATATTCAGACACTAAGTCTCTCGTTGATTTCGTAGGAACCGGAGTTGAAACTGGCGGCCCTCGCTTTGGTCAGCCGTTCCCTAATTCGGTTTATCTGGATGCCTCGGGTAAAAGCGTTCCTAACACAGCTATTCCATACTCGGTATATAACTATTTTACAAGCGTAGAACCTGTTGGTATGAACGTTATCGACGCATCATATATTAAAATGCGTTCTGCTTCTATATCTTATACTTTTAACAAAACGCAATTAAGGAATTTGCCGTTTGGCGCATTAACCGTAGGCGTATTTGGCAATAACTTGTTTTTATGGACACCAAAATCTAACGCATATGTAGATCCTGAAATAAACTCAAGCGGCGCAGGAAATGAGCAAGGGTTAGATTTTGCAGCAAATCCATCAGTGCGTAATTATGGTATTAACTTAAAGGTTTCATTCTAACAATAAACATCATGACCAGAAAATATAGATTTAATTTAAAGCATGCTCTATTTGCAGGGCTCGTTGCTGCAGTTGGGTTTTCGGGCTGTAAAAAGTACCTGAATGTCAACCAAAATCCAAATAACCCGGATAACGCCGATCCCACATTGCTTTTGCCTACTACACAGGCAGCTATCAGCCAGGTGATCGGAAATTCATTTCAGGTATTTGGCAATATATGGGCTCAGTACTGGACCCAAAGCCCATTGGCCTCACAATACAAGACTATGGACCAATATGCCCCTACAAATACCGATTTTGACCGTCCGTGGCTTAACCTGTACCGCGTTGCGTTAGTGAATTCTGACCTGATCACAAAGAGCACTGAGCCAGGATTGGAAAATATTAAAGGTATTGCTTACCTGATGAAAGCATATAGTTTCCAGGTGACAACAGACGCTTTTGGCGATATCCCTCTTTCGCAGGCATTGCAACCAACAGTATATGCAAATCCTAAATATGATACCCAAAAAGCAGTTTACGATAGCATATTTATGTACATTAACAAGGCATTGCCTTTACTCAATGCATCTGGTGCTACATCTCCCGGAAGTCAGGATATGATATTTCAGGGTAATATGGCCCAATGGATAGCTTTTGCCAATACACTTGAACTTAGAGCGTATTTAAGGTTGTCAAATGTTGATCCGGCTACCGCACAGGCAGGTATCGCTGCTTTGTACAAAACCAACCCTGCCTTTTTAACAACAGATGCAACGATCACTTATACTTCTACCGGTGGTAATGAGAATCCGTTTTATAATGAAGAGGTAGCTCTTGGTAAAACTCAAAACGTAGTAGCAAGCTCAACAGTAGTAAATGCCTTTATCAGGAATAACGACCCTCGCTTATACAAGTTTTTTGTAATCTACAATAACCCTCAAAAAGATTCCCTCGAGTCTATACCACAGGGGAGTTACCTCGCATATAACCAAAAGATAGTTTCTCCACCATCACCGTTAGTTGGCGCTCAGGCAATTAATCCTGCTTCTGCTACTGCGCCTGTTAAACTGATCTCTGCTGCCGAAAGTTATTTCTTACAAGCAGAGGCCGTTGCTCGTGGTTGGGCTACAGGCGATGCAATAGCTTTGTATACATCAGGCATCGATGCAAGCTTTGCGGCTACAGGTGCAGGAAGCGATACTGAGTATATTAATCATGCGCCAGACGGATTGGCGGCGTTAAAAAACGCAGTTACTGTTAACGATAAGGTTAAAGCCATTATCACACAAAAGTATTATGCAATGTGTGGTTTTCAGGGTTTTGAGGCATGGACGGAATGGAGAAGAACAGGTTATCCTACTTTCTTTGTTGCTTCTGCTGCATCAACAATCGCTTCGGGGCAGAAACCATTGCGTATGTTATATCCTAATTCGGAATTAACCTCAAATTTGAATTATCCAGGAACTGTTTTTATTTATAAACCCGTTTGGTGGGGACTTCAAAATCCATAATTTGAACAATTAATAGACATAACAGAGGCTATCCCTAAAAGGATAGCCTCTGTTATTTTTAGTAATGAGCAGTTTTACTGTATCCGATAAAAGTTTATGGTCCTGCCAATCCATTTAAAATGCCAGTAACCACGTACATGCAACCGCCCCTTTTTTCCGATACTGGCAGACGCATTCCAATACCGTCCATGACGGGAATCATAAACCATTCCATCCTCCCACGAATTGGTCTGCGCATTATAGCGCAATCCGGTAAGAATTTCCATTCCAAGTAGCTTACGGGATCGGAGTTTGCTGTCGGGGTTATGCACATCCCGCCAATAATCCATGGGTTTACCGTCGGTGTCACTGAACCAGATGAGCTTTGCACGGAACTGGTTATTACGCATATATATTAATATCCGCAGATTATGCTGTTCAGACTCCCATTTGCCACAAACCCGCTCACGCGGCGCAACCTGAGCATTAACACTTAAACTTGGCAGCAGCCAGCAGAGCAATAAAGTGGTAGTTACAAGAATCTGTTTATTCATATGTTTATTAATAACGTTTTGTCAATTTATGCTAACGTCCATATTCTTCCGGCACTTTACAAACTACGCAATAGAACAAATATGGATGGATGAACATTAGGTCATGCAAGTTCTCTACATTTAAACCTGAAGTAAACAAACGCATGTTTTCTTTGTTTTTTTAGTTATTTTTATAACTGTCAAGCAACCTATTACTGATTAATGCTGCCATAACATTTCAAATCATAATGTGCAGGCTCATTTTGTTGAGGTATGACGAGATAATCACAACGTAAAATGAAGCTGGCAACACAAATAGCACTTGGTTTTTTTATCGCCATTTCTATCGATCTGGTAGATTCTTATGTCAATTATTCTCTCACCAAAAAGGTAGATACCAATACCAGCTTTCTGATCAATTCAGAAGCAATTATCCGTACGTCGGGCAGCCTGAACAAAAACATAATAGATATGCAAAATGCACTCAGAGGTTTTTTGCTTTCAGGCGATCGAAAATTCCTGATACGCTATAAAGGTAATTTAACAGCTATACCAGCCTTAATTAAGCAGGAGAAAGCATTGATTGATGTGCCATTGCAAGTTATGCGACTTGACACGATAATCGAGCTTCACAGCGAGTGGCTCAAGTATGCCAACAAAAGCGTTGATGCCAAATTAAAAGCAATCGCAAATCCGGCTCTCAATAAGAGTTACCAGGATTTTCTTAACACACAGTTTAAATTAAGCGCCCAAAAAAATTATGGCGCAAAAACCGCAGCCATTTTCACTTCGTTCGATCAGTTTGAATACACTCTCCGTGAAAAACGGAGACAGGCGCTTTCTGCTTCGATCCAGAAAACTGACCGGTATTCTCTTCTATTCAGTGTTTTGCTTATTATAACGGGCACAGCTATAGCATATTTTCTTATCCGTAAAATTGTCTGGCGTATTGAGTCAATGGTGTGTTTGGCCGAGCGTATCTCGGCGGGAGATTTTAACACTGTGCAAGATAATAAGAGAGATGAACTAACCAGATTATCAACTGCACTAAACCTGATGTCGCAGAAACTTAGCCATAACATTAATGAACTGGAGCGAAAAAATGAAGAATTAAAGCAATTTGCCTATGCCGTTTCGCACGACTTAAAAGCGCCTATAAGAGGGATATCAAACGTGGTCCACTGGCTGGAAGAAGACATGGCTGATGAAATTTCGCCGGATATGAAAAAATATCTCGACATTATTCCCCAGCGTTTGCAGCGCATGGGCGATCTGGTAGATGGACTGTTGCAATATGCCCGGATAGGGCGGGAAAATTACCCCCGGGAAAATGTGGATGTAACAGCCCTCGTTAAAGACATCGGTGAACTTATAATTCCGGAAGGGTATCGGTATACAATTGGTAATCTGCCTGTACTGTTTACGGAGAAAGTATTGCTTGAGCAAATATTCGGAAACCTGTTAAGTAATGCGGTTAAGTACACCGATCCGGCAAATGGCCACATTGAAATTAGCTGTGTGGAACATAATACTTTTTATGAATTTGCTGTTGCCGACAATGGAATAGGAATTGAGCCGCAATACCACGAAAAGATTTTTGAGATGTTTCAAACATTACGGAATAAACATGATGTGGAAAGTACCGGCCTTGGCCTGTCAATCATAAAAAAAATAGTGGAAGAGAATGCGGGTATGGTAAAAGTTTTCTCTTCTTTAAATGAAGGCGCTAAGTTTGTATTTACCTGGCGTAAAAATTGAATATGAAAAAGAATACTATTTTATTGGTGGAAGACGACGAGCTTGATGTGATAAGCGTCCGTCGTGCATTGAAAAAAATTGAACTTGATCACGAACTTGTAACGGCATACAACGGTATTGAAGCGCTGGATAAACTTAGAGGGAATAAAGAGCAGCCGCCAATAACACCTTTGCCCGAGGTTGTTTTACTGGACATGAATATGCCGAAAATGAATGGCCTCGAATTTTTATCTGCACTTAGGGCTGATCCGGGCTTACAGCATCTTAAAGTAATTATTATGACCACATCCAGCGAACAGCATGAGCGGATGGCAGCCGAAAATTTAGGTGTATCAGGTTATCTGATCAAGCCCCTGAACTTTACCAATAATGATAAAAGGCGTGATTCCATGGAGAGCTTTGTTCAGTTCCAGTTACGGACCATTCTACTGAGTGCACCATGAAGAAAGGTGCGTCTGCAAATATTTATCGTACCTTTCGTACTTACAACTTATCATGAATGTTAGCGAGCTTTTATCTATTACTGTTGTACTCGCAGCGATATTTGCCTATGTAAATCATCGTGTGATCAAGTGGCCGCCTACAATTGGCATTATGGTAATATCCATGGCCACATCTGTAGTACTTATTATACTGGGAAAACTCAGTCCGTCTTTATCCGGCAAAGCGCTCCAATTGGCTTCTTCAATCGACTTCCAAAATGTATTGATGAACTTTATGCTGAGTTTTCTGCTATTTGCAGGGGCCATACATATTGACGCCGACCAGTTAAAAAAGGAAAAATGGCCCATCCTCGTTTTATCAACGGCAGGTACATTAATTTCAACAGCAATTGTAGGTACTATAACTTGGTTATTGTTTACATGGTTTAGTTTACCGGTTCCGCTTATCGACTGCCTGCTTTTCGGGGCACTCATTTCTCCTACCGATCCGATAGCGGTATTAGCTATTTTGAGACGGGCCAAAATACCACCTTCGCTGGAACTCAAAATTTCCGGCGAATCTTTATTCAATGACGGGGTGGCAGTTGTAGTTTTTGTCACACTACTCGAAGCCGCGCACGCGCCCGGCGCCGCCATTGATTATATGAGCGTTGGCAAACTGTTCCTGCAAGAAGCTGTGGGTGGTATATTATTCGGTATTGCATTGGGTTACATCGGCTATTATGCGTTACGTCCGATCAATGATTACAAAGTTGAAGTTTTAACTACTCTTGCAATTGTTACCGGAGGATATTTTATAGCCGGTTTAATGCATGTTTCGGGACCACTGGCAATGGTGGTAGCCGGCATTTTTACCGGGAATAAAATTAAGAGGAAGGCACTGTCAGCAATCAGCAGGGATTATCTGAGTAAATTTTGGGAGCTTATTGACGAAATATTAAATGCCATATTATTCTTATTGATGGGGCTGGAGATTCTCCTTATTAAGGCTAACCTAACGGTGGTGATTATTGGCATAATTAGCATATTCGTTGTATTGTTTGCCCGCTGGATCTCCGTTTTTTTTCCAATTCTTATGCTTCGCTTCAACATTAGTTTTGAGCGCCATGCTGTCGCCATTCTTACCTGGGGAGGCTTGCGGGGCGCTTTATCAGTAGCCTTAGCCCTGGCGCTTACACCGGAAATGCACCGTGATGAATTCCTGCTGATCACTTATATCGTGGTTGTCTTCTCTATTCTTGTGCAGGGACTAACGATTGGCGGCTTCGCCCGGTACCTGTTGCGCAGGCCGGCAGCGTATTAGCACAATGCTGTTTCTAAAATTAAAAGCAAGCAAAAAAGGCCTAGATGCTGATATTTTGCAGGATTACATGCGGAGAATACGCTTAATCTGTGATTAATACGTGTTTTTTCGATCGTGCGAAACAAAAAATAATCATTTAAGGTGTTTTTCTTTAGATGAAGAGAATTACCAGACCGCTATTTTTCGTTTTTGCTTTTGTATTTGTTTGTGAGAACACGCATGGCCAGGTCATGCAGGTAATGCAGGAAGCAAGTACGCCATTCCGCAGGCCGCTAACTGTTGCCAGTAATGAGGCTACGAAGAAACAACTCGCGCTGGCCAGGGCCGAAGGCGATTCGGTAGACCGCTGTATCAGCTGGCTGGTGCATTCTTCCGGCAGTTATGGCGGCACACAAAAAGCAGGTGAATATAAGGTTAGCTGGATGTTGTCGCCACCGGAAGGTTGGTATATGTATAACCGTTATCATACCGAATGGGTGCCGCCGTCTTTGCAGGCAAATGCGCATCTTTGGGTATTTGTGCAAGACGGTGCAGATGGCCGGATTGTACCCCCGCTGAGTATTAACGCCGAGATTGAAACGGCAGACGGCAAACCGGTGTTAAAAACGGCACTGCCGTATGCCTGGATGCCAATGGTAAATGGCTACGGCAATAATATCCAATTACCCGTCAGCGGCAACTATATCCTTGTAATTAACATTGATCCGCCGGCTTTTCATCGCCATGATCCTTACAATGGCGACCGGTTTACAGATGAAACTCATTTGCAGATACCGGTTATGGTGAATACCACAGCGATCAAAGCAATGCCTCTTTTAAGTGAAACGATGGAAGCCCAGAAGCATTTAGCCAAAGGCGCCGGTAAAGCGTATGCCAACACGCTAAAAAATATGTATAAGCAGGCTAATGATGGTCGTGATATTGTTATAGGCGACTATCATCTTGCGTTTGCTGTTGAATATGCAGAAGGGTTCTGGGATTACGAACATGGTGATTTTAGATACAAGGTGGAAAACGACATGAGCGGTAAAACCAATGCACATGTAGAAGTGGCCGCGCTTGACGCTAAAACCGGCCGTTTTCTTGATCGCCTGGATGTAACGGCGACGCTTTTGCGAAACGGCAAACAGATTGGCACCATGATGGAACATTTTATGTGGCATCCATGGCTTTATCATTACGGCGATAACTGGCGTGTACCGTCAGCGGGCGTTTATGACTTAAAAGTTCATATCGAACCACCTGCTTACAGGCGGTATGGTAAAACCGACGGAAGGCAGTTTACCCGCCCTCTCGATTATACCTTCACCAATATTAAAATTAAAACAGGGCAAAAATGAGCCAACGTATTATAACCGGATTTTTTATCATTTTCATTATCGTGTTTACCGGAACGGCAAAAGCGCAGGACTCTTTTTACCGGGTCTATCAGTTCGAGACGCCATTGCTTGGTCATGTTGGCGTGAATATGTGGGATACTTATGTGGGCTCAAGCAATTTGCCCTACTCGAATTTTAATAAAGATGTGAGCAGGAACAAGCTCCTGGCGCATGCCTTTGAAGCAGAAGTTCCGGTTACCGATCATTTTTCATTGAGTGGTTATGCCAATTTTGAAGCCCCCGATGGTAGCGCGATGCATTTTTCTGAAGCAAGAGTTGAAGGCATGTACCGTTTTGGCGAACGGTTTGACCACTTCATTAATTTTGCACTTTACGGCGAATATTATTTCCCTGATTACCGATATTCCAATTCAAATGAGGCGGAGTTTCGGCTGATTCTGGATAAGGACATAGAAGATCTTCGGATTGTACTCAATCCAACGCTTAGTAAATATTTAAACGGCGACGAAAGTAAGGATGTGCAACCGGGGCTCTCGGGCGGAATATATTACCGTCGCCTGTTTTTTATACAGCCGGGCTTAGAGGTTTACAGCAACTTTTACGCGCACAGTGTCAGCCTTTTCCCAACTATTGATCTTCGGCTTGGCCCTTACATTACCTGGAACCTGGGGGCTGGCTTCGGCCTGAATGATAACAGCGACAGGTTTACATTGAAAAGCATTTTGCAATTTGATTTGCCCGTTATTCGCCCTTCCAAACTCTTGCGGTAAATATTTCGTTTCATTTCTGCTTTACTAAGTATCTTGGTTTGAAGGTTGATGGCCGAAGCAGATCAGAACAGAGAGTAATTATTGCGCATTTTGCGTTTTGGTATGTGAATGTAAGCGGTTCATATAAATTACCATAGATCTCACCTGCTACTTAAATTAATGAAATAACTTTTGCGCAAATATGTTCAATACCTCCACCAATATCAAAACAATAACCACTATCTCCAACCTGAAGCTATTTCTGTATTGCAGCAAATCCCTGAAAAGTTCGTAGTTGTCTTTTACAATATTCAGGCCTTCCTGTATGGTTCTGAAACGCTCTTTCAGGTCGAAGTTTCGTTTCAGGTCGTTGTTTATTTTATTGAGGTTTTCGTCTTCCCAGGTTTCGGGCGGGGAATCAAAAATGTAAAGATTTTCGGCAATGCGGTTTTTTAACACCAATGTTCTGCCTATATATTTTTTCAGGTTAATGCCAGATATGTCCAAACGCCCTTTAGCCTCCAGTATTTGTGTGTGATAGGTTGTTTCCTCCATCAGTTTAGTAGTTTGCTCATTATAATAATCAAGCGCAACTGATTGCGAAACGTTTAGCATAATTAACCGCAATACCTCAATGTCAGATCCCATGATCTCGATTGAATTGAAGCCGATCTTGTTCCTGGCACTATCTGTTTGTATCTTAAACTCCTCTTCAAAGGTCTGGTCGAATTTATTTTTGCAGAAAGCGGATATTAATCTTAAAAATTCAGAGACCTTAACAACGTCATGATTTAAAAAACAAACAACGCCATATTTAAAAACATAAATGTATTGGTTTGGCGCTATTATGTAAAACAGCTCATCGGTGTCGTTGAAATACAATTCGGCCTTAAAAGCAGTTTTAAAGGCTTTAATGTCGATACTGTCGGCTATCTGGTATGATAAAACTTGCTGTAGCATGCCTGGTTGAATAGTTAACCCGTCTCGTTTTTATCAAATATACAACCTGAAATTGTAGTTTTGTCCGCATGGACCAACAACTGCAAAGGCTGCTTGAAGAATTAAAAGAAAACGAAGTTACCTTTGACCAGGTTATCGATTTCATTAATACCCGTTACCAGCACCAGCCAACAGCATTCAAAAATGGCGATACCTATAACGAAGAGTCGCAAAATCAGGGCAGTGCAAGGGTTTTCGCCTTTGCACAACTAAACAATTTAAGCAAAGAAGATACACTTTGGTTATTTGCAGAACATTATAGGGCAGTTTTAGTTTCGCCCGAGGGCACGGATCATCAGAATATTCGTCAGTTTATGCAATACGGCTGGCCCGGTATAGCGTTTAACGGACAAGCATTATTGGCGAGATAGGCTAACAACGCACTCCTTTTGTCTGAACGGCAAATTCTGCATTCTCGTGGGGTTGGCTTACATTTTTCCGCTTATCGGGCATCCGTGTAATACTTACGCTAAACTCGGGTTCTTGTTCAATCTCACTTCAAATACGGCCTGTAATCCGCCAGTCGTTTAAGCAGTCCTTTGTTGGCGGCAACTATTTTGGCGCGTTCCTTTTCGCCTGCGGGCACAATGATGTAGGCATAGGGAGCTTTTCTTTCTCCAAGGAACATTGCCTCCGGATTAACCACAAATGGGCCGTCCTGCTGGCCGTCGGGTATATTGCCGATGTCGGTATTGGTTACGTACGGGGCGTAGAACATGTAATGTGGCATCTGCATGGTCATAATAGTGTGCTGATCAGGCTTGGCCGGGTAAGTGCGCATCAGCGGAGATAACATGTAGGAAACTCCTGCATGTGCGGGTGCTTTATATACGCCTTTTTTTATTCTGTCGACTATAATATTCCGTGCCTGTAAGGCTGTGAATTTTCCGGATGCCCGCATTGCTGCCATGTCGCGGTAAACGGGAAAAATTGTTCGGGTGCCCTCAGCGTCATAGCTGATGGCGGCGTAAAGGTCGTTACGGTATTCGGCCCACTCCCAGGCGGTTCGCACAACAAAACAGATAAACCCGTTCAACCCTTTTCGGGCCACGTAATAGCCCTTGGAGGGGTCTAATAAATAAACAGTAGCGCCTGCCCGTAATTGTGGCGGAAGTGCGCTTAGCGCGAAATCAGTTTCCAAAGCAACAGGCATTTTTTCAAGTTTTGGTGTTGTGGTTTTTTGTGCAAAACCCAACGAGCTGAAAAGCAGGATAGCAAAAAGCAAAGCCACATACCTGTAAGTTTTGGTTGGGGTAATTATCGTGTTCATAATCATTGATTTAAGATTAGTATACGCGGTTTGGTATGAATGAAGTTATGGTATTACATTAGATTCAAGAAGGGTTAGAAATGACAATTTAAGGGGGCATTTGAGCCAACCCTTCCCGGTAAAAAAACTATAAATTTTAGCCCGTGTATAACCAAATTGCCGTTTCCGTTGTATATTATCAGCATGATCACAAAAGGGCAGCAGGTTATCCGCGACTGGTACCGGCGTAAAAACTGGGAGCAGTTTCCGTTTCAGCAGGAGATGGAAGAAGCCTATTTGGGGGGATTTTCCGGTCTGCTGAATGCACCAACGGGCAGCGGTAAAACTTTCGCCCTGTTTTTGCCTTTCCTGGCGGATTATATTAACAAGCACCCCAAAGACTACACCACACGCAAAAACAATGGCTTGCTGATGTTGTGGATTACTCCGTTGCGGGCCCTAACCAACGACATCCGGAAGGCCATGCAGGAAGTATGCGACGAGATTGGCTTACCCTGGCAGATCATGACACGTACAGGTGATACGCCTCTCGCGGAGAAGCAGGCGCTTCGCAGCAAACTCCCCGAGGTATTACTTACTACACCCGAAAGCCTGCACCTGATGCTCGCACAAAAGGAGTACCCGAAGGTATTTAGCGGCCTGCAGGTTTTGGTGGTGGATGAATGGCATGAGTTGCTGGGCACAAAACGCGGCGTACAGGTGGAGCTGGGGTTGAGCAGGTTGAAGCACCTCGGTACGGTACATTCATCATCCATAACGGGGGCAGAAAACATCCCTGCAGGTAAAAAAAGAAGCAAAACGGTTGATTGGAAAAAGGCCGGCAGCCCCATGCCCGCAAAGCGGAAATATACCGAGGCAGAAAGTATTTTGTGGCGCTTTTTAAGAAGTGTGAACATGGGCTGTAAATTCAGCAGGGAGCATCCTTTGGTTGAGGAGCATCATGGATTTATTTGTGAAGATAAAAAACTGATTGTAGAGGTAGAGGCTGCTTATCCAACCGACGCGGAAAAGAATGAAGCGGAAACCCGCGCTGAATATTTCAGACAGCAGGGCTACCAGATTATAAGAATTGCAAATAACGAGGTTTTATACAATCCGGATAAGGTAGTTGAAAGCATCAAGCAGCTACTAAGAGATATTAAAATCGAATCGCCCAAAAACAACCGCATCGAAGCTATTCGTAACGATATATATTCGGGCGAAGTACAAAATGGGCAACCGTTAACTACAAACAGCAAATTAAGGGTATGGGGCATATCGGCAACCATCGGTAACCTTGAAGAAGCCTCGCAAGTGCTGCTGGGTAACGACTTCCCTCCGGAGAAAATAAAAATGGTACGGGCCAATATTGAAAAAAGACTTGTTATCAAGTCTATTATTCCCGAAAACGTCGAAAATTATTCATGGTCAGGCCATATCGGTCTAAAGCTATTGCCGCAGGTGATGGAACTGGTGGCGCAAAGCAAAACCACGCTTATTTTTACCAATACACGTTCGCAGTCGGAAATATGGTACCATGCCATTTTGGATAATTACCCCGAATATGCCGGCGTAATGGCGATGCACCACGGCTCGCTCGACAATGACCTGCGCAGTTGGGTGGAAGCCGCCCTGCATGCCGAAGCGCTGAAGGTAGTGGTATGTACCTCAAGCCTTGATCTGGGTGTTGATTTCCGGCCGGTTGATACAGTAGTACAGGTGGGCAGCCCAAAAGGCGTTGCGCGTTTTATGCAACGTGCGGGGCGAAGCGGACACCACCCCGGCGCTATCTCTAAGGCATGGTTCGTGCCTACGCATTCGCTCGAACTGCTGGAAGGTGCTGCGCTGAAAGAAGCCATCAAACGCGGTATTTATGAAAGCCGCGACCCGTTGCTGCTCACTATGGATGTACTCATCCAGTATATGGTTACGTTGGCGGTTTCGGATGGTTTCAGGGCCAATGAATTGTTCAACGAAGTAAAAACTACCTTCGCCTTTGCCGACCTGACCCGAAATGAGTTTAACCAACTGCTGGAATTTATTACCACCGGCGGCAAAACGCTGGCGCAGTACGACGAATTTTTAAAGGTTGAAGTACAGAACGGCTTGTATAAAGTGAATAGTCGGCGTGTGGCTATGCGGCACCGCCTGAGCATCGGCACTATTACCAGTGATCTGAGCTTGCGTGTGCGCTGGGTAAGCGGCGGCAGCCTGGGTACGATAGAGGAATATTTCATTTCGAAACTTCGGCCCGGAAGCGTTTTCTGGTTTGCCGGGCGAAGCCTGGAACTGGTACAGGTAAAAGATATGACGGTGCTGGTAAAAAAATCAAACGCCAACAAGGGCATTATTCCCAGCTGGATGGGGGGCCGGATGCCGCTGTCGTCTCAACTGTCGGCCATGTTCCGTGAAAAGCTGGATGAGGTAGCGCACGGCATCGCGAAAGATGAAGAAGTGGTTGCCCTGAAGCCGCTTTTTGATCTGCAACAACAATTGTCGCACTTACCGCAGAGCCATGAGTTTTTGATCGAGTCGTTTAAGTCGACGGAAGGGCATCATCTCATTTTTTATCCGTTCGAAGGTCGTTTGGTGCATGAAGGTATGGCTTCGCTGCTGGCCTATCGCATCAGCCGGATCAAAAGTGCCAGCTTTTCTATCGCCATGAATGATTATGGGTTCGAGCTGCTCACGGATGAGGATATCCCGATAGAGGAAGCGCTGGAAGATGCATCGTTTTTTTCTATTGATAACCTGCTGGATGATATACAGCACAGCCTCAACGCCAACGAAATGGCCCGCCGCCGTTTCCGGGATATTGCCAATATCGGGGGATTGATATTTACCGGTTATCCCGGTCAGCAGGTGCGCACTAAGCATTTACAGGCATCCACATCGTTGCTATTTGATGTGTTTAGCGAGTATGAGCCGGATAATTTACTTGTGCGTCAAGCCTACAATGAAGCACTGGCTTTCCAACTGGAAGAGTTTCGCCTGCGTATGGCTTTGCAGCGCATTCAAACACAGAGTATCATCCTTAAAAACATTGAGCGCCCTACGCCTTTCGCTTTCCCGATCATGGTGGACAGCCTGGGCCGCGAGCGGCTCACTACAGAAACCCTCGAAGAACGCATTGCCAAAATGGCCCGCCGCTATGGCGCCGAAGATGTAAAAACCACCGTACGCGAACGTAAACCCGGCGTTGTTAGAAAAAAAGGATTTTAGCAAAGCTGATTGTTAATAATGTTTGAGAGGAAGCATTTATATTTACTTGTTACTAAAGGATAAAACCGGGTGTTACACTGAGGCACTCGAAGTGTGTGCGTAAAGGCCTTTGCCCTTATGCTTCGAGAACCTCAGCATGACAGCCCTCTTTTTACCCACGTACCACGAAAAACTTTCTACTAAAAAAATTAGTATTTAACAAAATTAGTTTTTACATTTGCTAACATAATTTGAAGATATGAGTAATGCAGATAAATTAAAAGCATTGCAGCTAACGCTGAATACGCTGGAAAAGAACTTTGGTAAAGGCATCATCATGAAGCTGGGCGATACTGTTGTTGAACCCATGGAAGTGATTCCTACCGGTTCGCTTGGTTTAGATATTGCCCTCGGTGTAGGCGGTTTGCCAAAAGGCAGGATAGTAGAGATTTACGGTCCTGAATCGTCTGGTAAAACCACGCTGGCCATACATGCCATTGCCGAAGCGCAGAAAAAGGGAGGTATTGCTGCCTTTATAGATGCTGAGCATGCTTTTGATAAATTTTATGCTAAGAAGCTGGGCGTAGATGTAGAGAACCTGCTCATATCTCAACCGGACAATGGCGAACAGGCGCTGGAAATTGCCGATAACCTGATCCGCTCAGGGGCTATTGATATCCTGGTGATCGACTCGGTTGCCGCACTGGTACCTAAGGCCGAAATTGAAGGCGAAATGGGTGACTCAAAGATGGGCTTGCAGGCGCGCTTAATGTCGCAGGCATTGCGTAAGCTTACCGGCACCATCAGCAAAACCGGATGCTGCTGTATCTTCATCAACCAGTTGCGTGATAAGATCGGCGTGATGTTTGGTAACCCCGAAACCACTACTGGTGGTAACGCGCTTAAATTCTACGCTTCGGTACGTTTGGACGTGCGCCGTATATCGCAGATCAAAGATACCGACGAGGTATCGGGTAACCGTGTAAAGGTGAAGATCGTGAAGAACAAGGTTGCGCCGCCGTTCCGCTTAGCCGAATTTGATATTATGTTTGGCGAGGGCATCTCGAAAGTAGGCGAGATCATCGACCTGGGTGTTGAACATAACATTATTAAAAAGGCCGGCTCATGGTTCAGCTATGGCGAAACGCGCCTGGGCCAGGGTCGCGACGGTGTAAAGCAATTATTGCTTGACAATCCCGAGTTAATGGAAGAACTGGAAAACAAAATAAAAGCCGAAGTTACCGGCGAACACCTTGCAGAGGTTTAACAAGAAACTTATTTGAGAAATGATCTTTTGATCAGGGAGCCTGTCGTTTTACCGATAGGCTTTTGTTTTTTATTATCAATTTCATCCGTCATGCTGAACTTGTTTCAGCATCCCAAATGTAGGTAATAAATATGCGGACCGCTTGTAGGATGAGATCCCGAAACAAGTTCGGGATGACGGTAAATATTAAAATCTGAAATGTAAGGATGAAGATGAAACGGCGTTTGGAAACTTACGAAGTTTTAAAACTTCGTAAGTTTAGTTGTTTCGCACAAAAACCATGTCATTGCGAGCGGAATTGCGCATAAGGCTGCGCAGCGAAGCAACCTCGTCGCCCAATGCTTTTTCCATGCGCTACTTCTCGCAATGGCATGTTTGATAGATTGTCGTGGATACCAAGCGGCTTATAAAGCCAGCAAAGAAATATTTTCAGATTCGATCAACCCACGATTATCCACAATGAGTTGTTTGAGTTGGGCATATAATTCTTTATTCGTGGCCCAGAAATGCGAATCTATATTAATGACACTTTTAAGCAGGTCGCCCGGGTATAAGTCGCCTTCTGCGAGGATGTTTTCTTGTAGTTTTTCAAGGGCAATTGGAATAAGATAGGTCAATCCAATTGCTTGACCTATCATTATGCGGAGATCTTCTATTGTAAATTCGTTAAGCGGTACCTTTCGCAGTTCGTGACAGCGTTTTACGAGATGGCTGGGATAGGCAGGTGTTCCCCAATCATCCTTTTCAAGATTTTGGAGCGACTGATACCGCCAGTTATTTTCCATTAGGAAGTTGTAAAATATTTACTGCCCCTTCGTTTTCCAGAACATGTATGCTATTGCACCGATAACCAACACCACCATTACAATTAAACCCAGCTTGCCTTTACGTTTGTCTTGTTTCATTAACCAGATCAAAAAAGCTGTTAAAGGCAATACAAAAACCAGAAAGAATACTACAGAAGCGTACATGCGAAAACTATAAACAGCCGTTTACATATTATGCAAAGCGGTTGTGGTAAAATATAAGATGATAAGCGCAATACCTGCAATAATACGGTAAACGCCAAACAGTTTAAAACCTTTCCTTTCGAGGAAGGTAATAAAAGTGCGGATAGCCATCAGCGCTACAATAAACGCGATAACGCTACCGATAATTAAGTATAGAATATCTTTATGAATATCTAAGCCGGGATATTCGCCGGCTTTATAGGCTTTATTAAAGTCCCACAGGTCTTTTATGGTAGCGCCGAACATGGTGGGCACAGCCAGGAAGAAAGAGAACTCTGCAGCAGCAGTCCTGCTTAATTTCTGCGACATGCCCCCTACTATCGAAGCAGCCGAACGCGATACTCCCGGTACCATTGCCAGGCACTGGAATACGCCGATCTTAAAAGCAGTAAGGTGGTTGATCTGCTTTTCTTCCATTATCTTTGGCCTGTTAAACCAATCATCCACAAAAAGCAATATGACACCGCCAACCACAAAGGCAACGGCAACCACCAGCGGGCTTTCCAATAAAATATCGATCCGCTTTTTCAGCAGCACACCTAATATCACAGCAGGGATAACGCCCACTACCAGTTTAATATAAAAATCGATAGAGCGGAAAAAACGCTTAAAGTATAATACTACCACGGCCAGTATGGCGCCAAGTTGTATTACGATCTCAAAAAGTTTTACGAACGGATCAGTGCCGATACCCATCAGAGCGCTGGCAACCACCATGTGTCCGGTAGACGAAACAGGTAAAAATTCTGTCAATCCTTCAATAATTGCCAGAACAATAACGTGTATGATATTCATGCTCTAGTTGGCAGGCTTTTTAAGTATAGCTACAAAGCCCAAAGCAAATCCGGCTAATATAACAAGAGGGGCAATTACAATTTTAGTAGTGCTGTAAATATCTGTAGTACCTGCCATCAGGAAGAAACCCAGTGCAACCACCGTAATGGCGCCAATGAGCCACTGATAGTTACTTCTTCCAAATACCAAATGTACCGGCGAATCTGCCTTTGGTGCAGAAGCACCAGTTTTTACCGGTGCAACCGGTTTTGTATATTTCTGTTGTGCCATATATTCTAATTATTGAATTAGTGATTTAGTGAAGGACTGATTTATCTGCCTTCTATAATTTCCCTTTCAGCTTTCATCTAAACGTCTATCTGTACAGCTCGTATATCTTAAGCCTTAAAAATTTGTTGACGGCTAAAAACGTGCTGAAACCGGATATAAACAAACCCATGCCTATCACTACCAAAAATACGATGCCAAATTCGTAGTAATTCTGTAGTACGATGAGGTCTGGTACCTGCTGATAAGCGAAGTACAGGGTTGCGATCAGTATCATGATGGCGATCAGGCCGCCTAATAATCCGTGCCATATACCATACAGGATAAAAGGTTTACGGATAAATCCTTTTGTAGCGCCCACCAATTGCATTGATTTAATAAGGAAACGCTGGGAATAAATAGCCAGGCGAATGGTATTATTGATCAGCGCTACCGAAACCACCACGAATATGGCAGTAAATGCCAATATGATGAGCGTAATAGATGTGAGATTCTGGTTCATCATATCTACCAGTGATTGCTGATATTTCACCTCTTTAACAATCGGGTTTTTAGCCAGCTGCGCTTTAAACTTATCTATATCGGCATTGTTGGCGTAATCAGCTTTCAGGTAAACATCCAGCGAGCCTGACAATGGATTATAGCCCAGGAATTTCACAAAATCTTCGCCCAGATCTTTTTGCAGGTTGCGTGCGGCGATCTCCTTGTTCACATATATGGCCTGTTTCACCATCGGGTTGCCTTCAAGGTCGCGCTGCAATTGCAGTATGTCTGTTTCGTGTGCCGATTCGTCCACATAAATGTTCAGCACAATGTTTTCTTTTACATAACGCTGCAGGTTATTGGCATGTACCAGTATCAGGCCCAGCAAACCTACCATCAACAATACCAAAGCAATGCCGAACACTGTTGAAATGTATATTGATTTGGTTTTACTTGCTGATGCACTTGCTTCAAATTCTTCCATAAGTACCCGTTGGTTTCTGCGAAATTAACAAACCCGCCTTAAAGGTAAAATTTTATATGGTATAAATGTATAGTAGGCTGTTAATCAGGGCGGTTTTTAACAAAAATTAACACCATGTTTTCTTTACTGCAGATCTCCAGCATTTAAAGTCAATATCTCGCCTACCTGTTTTAAAAATTTTAACATGAATATGATATACCGTTTATTCTCTGCTAAAAACTAATGTGTATATTTGTAAGGTAAACTTATTAGTTTGCCTTACTATAATGGGTAAAAAAGATTTGGAACTGGCATCGGAATTGAGCACCGTGGTGACGAGACTCGTTAAAAAACTGCGTAAAGAGTCGGCAACAGGGCAGCAGCTTTCCCTAACCGAACGCACCACACTGGGCCTGCTGGTAAACGGCAGCATGTTGCCCAGCGAACTGGCTGCGGCAGAAATGATCACCAATCAGTCGATGTCGCAGATATTAAACCATCTGGGGGAGCTTGGACTGATAGCGCGCACCGCTTCGGAAACCGATAAACGCAAGGTGCTTATATCACTCACGGTGGCCGGACATGCGGTGATAAAACAGGTGAAAAGTGAAAAGAACGAATGGCTTTCGGCGGCCATTGCGGCAACATGCACAGATGAGGAACGGGAAATTTTGAGTAAAGCCATAGGGCCTTTAAGCAGGATTATCGATCACAAATAATTTAGGGGAGATGAAATGAAGACAGGAACTTTCAGAGCATTTAAAAGCAGTAACTACAGGTTATATTTCGGCGGTCAGTCGGTATCGCTGATCGGTACGTGGATGCAGAAAACGGCGGTAAGCTGGGTAGTATATGCACTCACGCATTCTACGCTGATGCTTGGGGTTGCGTTGTTTGCCAGCCAGTTTCCTTCGTTTTTATTTACGTTGTTGGGCGGTGTGGTATCTGATCGTTATAACAGGCACAAAGTGCTTTTAATTACTCAGGTAGCTTCCATGATACAGGCCCTGCTGCTGGCGCTGCTGGTTTGGGGCGGGCATTACAATGTGTGGCAGATACTGGGCCTGAGTGCGGTATTGGGCGTTATCAACGCGTTCGACGTTCCGGCAAGGCAATCATTGGTTTACGAGATGGTAGAGGATAAAGGCGACCTGCCAAACGCGCTGGCGCTCAATTCGTCAATGGTAAATTTATCTCGCTTGCTTGGCCCGGCCATTGCGGGTTTTGTGCTGGAAAAGCTTGGCGATGATGTATGTTTCTTTCTGAATGCCTTAAGTTTTGTGGCAGTTATCGGTTCATTGTTGCTGATGAAGATGCCCAAGTATGTTCAGAAGAGTACTTCGAAGAAAGTATTTGAGGAACTGGTTGACGGATTTAAATACATCGGGCGTACGCCATCGCTTGCTTTCATCATCATTATGCTGGCATTAATCAGCCTTTTTGTAATGCCATACAGCACCCTCATCCCATATTATGCCCGCGATGTTTTTAAAGGCACTGCAACCACTTTTGGTTATATCGATAGCGCTATCGGTCTGGGTGCATTGTCCGGAGCAATATTTCTGGCATCATTAAAACCGGGCAGTAACCTTAAAAAGGTACTGGCCGTTAATACGCTTATTTTTGGTGCCGGTTTGATGTTGTTTTCGCACGAGGGTAATTACCCCTTGGCGCTGATTTTTTCTACGGTATCCGGCTTCGGTATGCTGTCGCAGATAACAGTAAGCAATACCATTATCCAAACCACAGTGGATATTAATATGCGTGGTCGCGTGATCAGTTTTTACGCGCTGGCGTTTTTTGGTATGCAGCCGCTCGGCGGTTTGCTGGTAGGTTTTGTTTCAAAACACATTGGTACTATGAACACCATGCTTGGCGAAGGTATGGTAGCATTACTGATCGGGTTATTGCATATACGCTTTCTGCGTAAGGCAAAAGCAAAGAAAAATATTATTCCGGTGGCCAATGCGCAACAGGAAGCGGTGAGCGCTGCGTAATAGCATGCCCCTTTAGTTATTTTCACCGCCATAATCCTTCATCTCACCGATTTATTTGGAAGTCTGCCTGTTTTGTATTGTCAAAGATTTAGTTCTATCTTAGTTTTACATCATAATCACGTAAAGAACTATAAACTAAATCATTACTACGATGGACCCATATCAGCAAGCATACATGAACTTTTCAGGCATGAGCCACGATGAGTTCGCTTTTTTACAACAGGCTACTACAGAGCTTAGCGACGAGCAGAAAAAATATTTCTACATGCTCTATTCAGGCAAAAGAAAGGCGCCGAATGATATTCTGATCTTTACCATATTAGGATTTTTCTGTGTTGCAGGCATTCAACGCTTTGTTCTTGGGCAGGTAGGAATGGGATTATTGTATTTGTTCACCGGAGGTTTTTGCCTGATTGGCACAATTGTGGATTTAGTGAACTATCAATCACTTGCGCTTGATTACAATAAAAAGATGGCTTTTGAAAGCTTCCAGATAGCCAAAATGGGCAATGGCTATCCCATTGGATAACAATGGCATAACGCTCTGCCGGTGTTAAAGCCGGTAATGTAAAGTAGTAAAACAGACACATATAAGTTAGCGGCGGTTAATTCTGTTGCTAACTTTGTTGTTTATATGGACAACCAAACGGGCAAATACATCATCATTATCGGGGCAGTGATCCTGCTCATTGGTGTGATCGTTTATTTCTTTGGCTCAAACCTGCGCTGGCTCGGTCATCTGCCCGGAGACATCCGCATAGAAAAAGAAAATTTCAGGTTTTATTTTCCGCTCACTACGCTCATTCTGCTTAATTTGCTCATATTTATTATCGTACGCGTTTGGAAGTGGCTAAACCTTTGATTAAACCTTACGATTTTTCGCACATACTATGAAATTATCCCAGCTCACCGATTACCTCGAAAGCCTTGCACCGCTGGCTTATCAGGAAGATTATGATAATTCAGGCCTTATTGTTGGTCGGCCCGACCAGGAGATATCCCAGGTGCTTATTTCGCTCGATTGTACCGAAGCGGTGGTGGATGAAGCCATAGCCAATAATTGCCAGGTGATTGTTTCGCACCACCCTATCGTTTTCAGGGGGCTAAAGAAATTTAACGGCAAAACTTATGTGGAGCGAGTGGTGGAAAAGGCCATCAGGCATAATATCGCCCTCTATGCCATTCATACCAATCTGGATAACATACAGATTGGCGTAAATAAACGTATTTGTGATACTTTAGGGATGACGGAAACGCGCATCCTGTCACCCAAACCCAACCTGCTTAAAAAATTGGTTACTTACGCGCCCGTTGCACAAGCCGAACAGGTGCGTAATGCCCTGTTCCATGCCGGAGCCGGCAATATCGGCAATTACAGCGAAGCCAGCTTCAACAGTGAAGGCCAGGGTACTTTTAAAGGGAACGAATTTGCCGACCCTTATGTTGGCGAACCGGGTGTGCGCCATACCGAAAACGAGATCAGGATAGAGGTGATCTATCCGGCTGTTTTGGAAAGCAAAATATTGATGGCGCTGGTTTTGGCACACCCTTATGAGGAAGTGGCTTACGATCTGTATAACATTACCAATACTAACCAGCAGGTAGGCTCAGGCATGATCGGCGAATTAGAGTACCCGATAAGCGAAGAAGCCTTTTTAAGTTTTTTAAAGGATAAAATGCAGGCACATGTAATACGGCATACTGCGCTTACAGGCAAGTCTGTTACTAAGGTAGCAGTATGTGGCGGTGCCGGCGGATTTCTGTTAAAGCAGGCCATTAGCGCCGGGGCGGATGTTTTTATTACTGCCGATTATAAATATCATGAGTTTTTTGATGCGGAAGGCAAGATAGTGATAGCCGATATAGGGCATTATGAAAGCGAACAGTTTACCAAACAGCTGCTGTATGATACAATTAAAAGCAAGTTCAATTCGTTGTATTTAAGGCTAACAGAAGTTAATACTAACCCGGTAAAGTATTTTGTTTAAGTACAAAGAGCAAAAAGACGCGTTGTGGTCCTAAGCTCGGCCTGCATTGAGCCTTACGAAGTGACGGATGGTTGCATGGCCATTACGTACTGTGATTGGGCAGGCTCACTAATGACAATCTCACAGGCTGGTAATTATAACCCTAAACGTTAATGATGCCAACTAATAATTGAGAGAGAGTAAATTACAACGGAATTATACATTGTGTATAAAAAAATTTGTATCTTTGCCATCCGTTTTTTAGGAATTAATACACACACTGTTCAAAATATCAGTATTTAATGGAACAAACCGTTGAACAAAAGCTTAAAGCTTTATACGAACTCCAAACCGTCCACACCAAAATTGATAAGATCCGCCAGATAAGAGGCGAGCTCCCTATGGAAGTTGCTGATCTTGAGGATGATGTTGCCGGTCTGGAAACCCGTATACAGAAAATAAAAGGTGAGCTGGATGATCTGGAAGATGACATCGTTACCCGCAAAAACCTGATCAAGGAAGCGCAAACCAACATCAAAAAGTACGAGGCACAGCTCAACGAGGTTAAAAACAACCGCGAGTACGATGCGATCACCAAGGAGATCGAGATCCAGGGTCTTGATATACAGGTAAGCGAGAAAAAGATTCGCGAGTTTGGTTTCGAGATCGTAACCAAAACACAGGTTTACGAAAAAGCGCTTGCCGACCTTGAAGCCCGCAAAGGTGACCTTGACGTTAAGAAAGAAGAATTAGGCACTATTACCGCCGAAACTGAAAAAGAAGAGAACGAACTGCTTGCACAGGCTGATAAAGCTAAAGAAAACATTGAAGAGCGTTTGTTGTTTGCTTACAACCGTTTGCGTCATAACGCTAAAAACGGTTTGGCAGTAGTAACTATCCAGCGCGATTCATGCTCGGGCTGTTTTAACCAGATCCCGCCACAGCGCCAGTCTGATATCCGTCAGCGCAAAAAGATCATCGTTTGCGAGCACTGCGGCCGTATACTGGTTGATGAGCACCTGGCAATGGAGATTGAAGCAGAACTTACTTAATCTTCAAAGATAGAAACATATAAAAGGCACTCATTGAGTGCCTTTTTTTGTGGGCAAAAAGATGCTGCCATTACCACATATTTTTTATAGATCAACAAAAAGTCACCAATGTTGATGATGGCGACGCGAGAATCCTATTTGACACGATCAGTATAGCTATTGGTTAAAAAAGCTGCCATAAACAAAAAGGTACCGGTAAGTGTCTTTTTGTTTATATTGTTTGCTAAAACCCCAACGCTATGAAAAAAGTAATTTGCTGCCTTGCCATGGCTATGTTTTTATATGGATGTTCGGGCGGTCAAAAGAAAGCGGACAGCACAAAAAAAATATCCATTAACAAGGTGTGGGTGTTTAAAAGGATAGATACCGCGAGGTCAAACTTTAAAGGAGCCTGGATAGGCGATAATATCATCGATATGAGTAATTCCGACACTTTGCGTTATAGTGCAATTGCCACGCATAACGGCGCAACGGCATATCCTTACAAAGTAAGCGGCGGTAATATTTATCTTAACGGCAAGCAAACTTACAAGATAATAAAACTAACGGATAGCATTCTGGAGCTATCCGCAGTAGGCCACGTAAAAGGACAAAGCGGAGCAGCTCATGAACCTGATGTAGTAATGATCTATGCGGCGAAGTAGCCGGCTATTTTAAACAATGCAAAAATCCCGGATCATTTATTTTCTGCTTATTGTTGCCACTATTATTATCGGCCTGCTTTCCAGGCATTATGCTTTTGTGCCTTTATTTATAGGCGATGTGCTATGGGCGACGCTGGTTTATTTCCTGTTCAGATTGGTTTTTATCAACAAGCCGGTGAAAGCCATCGTTGTTTATAGTATACTGTTTAGCTATGCCATCGAGTTTAGCCAGTTATACACGTCTCCGTGGATAGAACACCTGCGAAAAACGCTGTTTGGCAAGCTGGTATTAGGCTCGTTTTTTTGCTGGGGCGATCTTTTATCATATACTGCCGGAATATTTATTGGGGTTAGCATCGAGCTGTATTTGGTAAGGAAATTAAAATAGTTAGGCAGATGCGAAGTGCTGTGCCTCTATACTCATCTATCAAAACAACGTTCCCTGCTTACCTTTTTTGGGCACAAACAGACTATAGTCAAAAGCAGGCATTTCCCTGCCAGTCAGAAAACGTTTGCAGGCCAGTCTGAACATTTGGTGGATAGAATCGGCTATCGGGCCTTCGCCGCTCATGCGGCGGCCAAATTCGCTGTCGTTCAGTTTGCCTTCGTGACATTCTTTTATCATGTTAAGCACTTTTTCGGCCCTGTCGGGGAAGGCTTTATATATCCAGTCGGTAAATATTTCGGCAATGCTGCCATTTAACCGAACCACCGTGAAGCCAGCCGCCCGGGCACCACGGTCTGCTGCGGCTTTAATCACATCGGGTATTTCGGTGCTGTTAAGACCGGGAATAATTGGTGCAGCCATTAATCTTACCGGTACGCCTTGCGCCGATAGTTTTTCAATTACCGCCAGTCGGCCCCTAGCGGTTACGGTACGGGGTTCCAGCTTTTGGCGCAATTGCTCGTTAAGTGAGTTGAGCGTTACATTTACATGCACAAGGTTCATGGAGGCCAGTTCGGTCAAAATATCCAGATCGCGCAGGATGACATTGTTTTTGGTGATGATGCTTACCGGGTTGCGGTATTGCAAAAACACCTGTAATAATGAGCGGGTGATTTTTAGCTTGCGCTCCAGGGGCTGGTAGCAATCGGTATTACCCGAAAGCAGAATGCCCACCGGCTCGTAATTCTTTTTATTGAAATATTGCTCCAGCAACTCAGCGGCGTTGCGCTTAACAATGATCTTGCGCTCAAAATCAAGCCCGGCGCTGAAACCAAAATATTCATGCGTATTACGGGCATAGCAATACAAACAGCCATGTTCGCACCCCTGGTAAGGGTTAATAGAGAACATGTGGCTCAGATCCGGACTGTTTGATTCGCTGACGATCTTTTTGGGGTTCTCTTCAAATATCTGCGTGGCCGTGTTCTCCAGCAGCGGCTCATCCAGCCCTTCTATATAATCGGTTACATATTTGTTCTTCAGAAACTTGTTATGAACATTTATTTGCGCCCCGCGGCCCTTAAAAAACTCATCATTGTTCGCATGTGCCATAGCACAAATTTGCTAATATATTTAGCAAAAAGCAATGCCACGGATATATTTCTTAACTATAATTTTATAAACATATACCAGCATCAGGCGTTGTTTAATATATGCGTAAACTCCTGCAGCGCCTTTTCACAGAACCAGTTGTTAATCTGGCTAATAAGTGGTCTTCCCGACCTGATAAACGCCTGGTGGATGCTGCATTAAGTGATCTTTACCAGAATATTATTAGTGATCAGGGAAGAAAAGGAGCAGTAATAACCTTCGACAAGGAGCGCGACAAATTCATTATCTTCTCCGACCTGCATAAAGGCGCACGCGATGGCGCAGATATTTTTACAAAGGCCGACCGGAACTACCTCACAGCCCTTGACTACTATAACAACGAAAATTTCTGCTATATATGTCTTGGCGACAGTGAAGAGCTTTGGGAAAACCTGTTCTTCTCGGTAAAAAAGCACAATAAGGCCACTTTTCAGAAAGAGAAACTGTTTATTGACCGTAAAGCCTTTATCAAGATATTCGGTAATCATGACCTGTATTGGGACAACAGTCCATTGGCCCCTGTAAGCCTTTTGCAGCTATACGGAAAAAGCATTAACATTTATGAAGGGCTCATCCTGCAAACACTTGTAAACAATAAAACACTTTCTATTTTCATGACCCACGGTCATCAGGGCGATATGCAAAGCGATGGCAACTGGTTTAGTAAATGGTTTGTATCGAATATATGGGGGCCTTTTCAGTCTTATCTCCGGATAAATCCCAACACGCCGGCTAATAATAACGAGTTAAAGACCGCCCATAACAAGATGATGTACCAATGGAGCTCGAAACGAAAGAATACTTTACTTATTACAGGGCATACGCATCAGCCGGTATTTAAGTCTTTTACGCATATTGAGATGCTGTATAACGAGCTGGAGGAAGCAAGAAAGGCTAACGACAAAAAACGGATAGCCGAATTAGAACAGCGGATTGATGACCGGCACCGGAAAGGCGACAAGCTACCCGATTTTAGCGGTTACCTGGATACTTATTTTAACAGTGGCTGCTGTTGTTTTGATGATGGCGACATTACCGGGATCGAAATAACAGATGGCTGTATCCGCCTTATCAAATGGCAGTATGGAAAAGATGCTGTGAGCGAAAGACTGGTTTTGGAAGAGAGTAAGCTGGAAGACCTGAAAGTATAAACCATACTTACTTCGCAAGATATCCGTACTCCCTGAACACTTTTTGCGCTTCGGGGCTTAGAATATATTGATAAAACTTCTCTGCATTGGCATTACCTGCTGCATGTTTTAATATCACCATACCCTGTTGAATAGGCGAGTAAGTTTTAGGGTCGATAACTTTATAGTAGAGCGTAGTTTTTCCTGCCAGGTCTTTTATCAGCGATTGTGTGGTAAAACCTGCATCAACCGTACCGGTGGTGATATAGGTATTTACCTGCGAAATGCTTTCGCCAAAAACTATTTTGCTTTGTATCTCGCTCAAAATGCCTTTTTTGCCGAGCGCTTCTTCTGCCGCGCGGCCGTATGGTGCTATATTGGGGGTGGCAATCGCGATCTTTTTTACGGAAGGCGTAAGTAATTCCCTTTCCCAGTTTTCAAAGCCAATGTTTTTGTTGCTGCAAATGATCAGGCTGCCCGAGGCGTAAACCACCGGCTTGGTGATTGTAAATCCTCCTGTATACAGTGTTTGGGGGTAAGACATATCAGCCGAAAGGAAAATATCAAACGGGGCGCCATTGCGTACCTGCGCCACCAGATTGCCCGATGCGCCAATGATCGGATCGACGCCGATACCTGTTTTTTTGGTAAAGTCAGTAGAAAGTACTTTGATGATGCCTTGCAGGTTTGCAGCCGCAGCCACCTTTAAATTTTGTGCAAAAGATGAAGAAAATATGAAGAAGCAAACCGCGGTTGCTACGATCTTAACGCGGGATAATATTATGTTTTTCATGCCTGATAGTAAAAATAGGCTAAAAATAAATATAATAATGAGTTAATATTGCATTTATAAGCAGATATGATATTTGCAACATTTATGTTACCAAAGAAACTCATAAATATTTTCTTTAGTAATTTGCATTGGTTTACAATTGTTTAAAAAAGCGGTGCGTAAAAAAGCTTTATATAGCGTATTCTTTCTGGGAGTTTTGCTTTTTGTGGCAAAGCCGTTTATCGGTTTTGCAGCTATTGCAGCCAACAGGGATAATATCACTTCAAGCAGCATACTGGTTAAAGCATTTTCAAAACGCAAGCCGGAAGATTTGCGCGATGCCGAACTCAGGAAAGCCGCCCTTCGCACCATGCTGATCGACCCCCCGGTAAAATTGCTGATATCCATAGCCTTTTTATTGGGTGTTTTGTTCCCGATTTTATTCAGGAGCGCGGTGCTTGTTACCGGCAGCTATTTGAACCGTATCCGCTACAGCCTTATTCCGGTTGACCAACCTTACCTGCTCACCGGCAAACTGAGCATTTGATATTCTTCCTCTTTCGCCGCAGCGCGAGATAATTCTCTTTGATGGGCATAGTGTGTTCGCTCTGATTCATCCTTTCAAACTCAATTCAGTTAAATATCTATATATCAAAATGTCAATCTTAAAAAGGTGCGTGTGCATTTTACTGGTGCTGGTTACGTCGGCAGCCTATGCACAACAATCCGTCACATTAAAACAATTATTAAGCAGCACTGATCAGCGAGCGCCTCAGCTGATTACCGACTCTGCTGCTATCAGTATCAGAAAGGCGCAGGCAGCCGAAATAAAAAGCAACTGGCTGCCTAATTTAAATTTAAATTACCAGGTTGATGCCGGTACCAGTAACAACGTTATCGGTGCTTATTTTGGTTTTGGCATTGTGCCATCCAGCTCAAGCGGGGTACATTCAACCAACGTTACCACAGCCGCATCCTATAATTTAGGAATTGCAGCATTAGATTGGGAGATCTACAATTTTGGCGCTTATGCGGCCGCCGACAGGGTGGCCAACGCCAACATCACCGTTGAGCAAAATAACTTTGCCGAATCAAAATTCGCCTTGCAGGGTTACACCATCGACACCTACCTTAACCTGTTGCGCCTGCAAAATCTGCTGGCTATTCAGGCCATGTATGTGCAGCGCAACCAGGAGATCAGAAACTCTATTGAATCGCTGGCAAAAAGCGGCGTCCGCCCGGGTGTTGATACCAGTATTGCCGAAGCGGAACTATCCAAATCAAGATTGAACTACATTGAAGTTGCCAACCAGCTGAAACAGGTGCAATTGCAACTGTCATCGGTAAGCGGTATACCTTACCAATCTATTATTGGCGATACCACTACGTCTGATCAGTTGATTGCGCAGCCAACTCCAATGTATAATCTGGATACGGTGAATCATCCGCTCATCAACTATTACCGTTCAGTATATGAAAGCAGCCTGTTGCAGGAAGATTATGCCAAAAAGCAGTATAACCCCAAAATTAGGCTGGAAGCAGCTGCATGGGACAGAGGATCGAGCATTAACGCTGCCGACCGTTATGGCAGCTTCGGCAGCGGTTTCGCTTTCGAACGCGATAATTACCTGGTTGGCATAGGCATATCCTACAACCTGTTCGATCTGCGCCGCCGTCACCTCAGTGTGAATACCCAAAAAGCAGCCGCTGATTATTATCAGAAGAAGTTGGAAGAGCAACAGCAATTGCTGGCTGTAAGCGCCAATCAGGCAGATGTGGAAATGGCTACCGCGCAACAGCGGCTAAAGGAAATACCTGACCAGATACGGGCAGCCGAGCGTGGTTACCGGCAGAAATTGTCGTTATACCGCAGCGGGCTTACCGATATTTTGGAGCTCGACCAGGCGCTACAAATCCTTTATCGTGCCGAAACGGACGAGGCGCAGGCGAAATATGCTTACGCCAACGCGGTATTCCAAAAAGCCATCACCGGCAATCAACTCAACCAGGTTTTAAACACATTAAAATAAAAGATCAATCATGTCAATGGTAACAACCGCGCTCAAAAAGCCCATCACCGTACTGGTGGTCACCATGAGCCTTTTGATATTCGCGGTACTTAGTATATTCAGCATTCCGATAGATATTTTTCCGAAGCTGAACCTGCCAACCATCTATGTTATCGAATCGTACGCAGGTATGTCGCCGCAGCAGATGGAAGGTTTCTTTGCAACAGGTTTGCAAAACCAGTTTCTGTATGTTGATGGTGTAAAAGACATCAGCAGCCGCAGTATACAGGGCCTAACAATAGTAAAAATATCGTTCTACGAAAGCACCAACATGGCCGAAGCCTCGGCGCAGGTGGCCTTACAGGTAAACCGTTCGCAGGGTTTCTTCCCTCCGGGTGCGTTACCCCCACAGGTTATCCGTTATGATGCTTCATCATTGCCGGTAGGCGAATTGGTGATGGATAGTAAAAATGAAAGCCTGAAAGACATCTATGACCTTGCGGCAACCCGCATCAGGCCGATGTTTGCTACTATTCCGGGCCTTTCGGCTCCGCCGCCGTTCGGTTCAAATGCAAGGTCAATCACGCTGAGCATCGATCCCGATAAGCTCCGCGCATTCGATCTTACGCCCGACCAGGTGGTTGAGGCGCTGGCCAAATACAACGTTATGTCGCCATCGGGCAACCTGCGCATTGGCAGTATGATGTATCTTACTACCATCAACTCGCTGGTAACACAATCGCAGAACTTTGGCAACATCCCGATAGTGACCAAGAACGGCGTGCCGGTATATGTTAAAGACGTTGCCCGCGTAGCCGATGCGGCCGACATTACTGTGGATTATGCACTTATTAACGGCAAACGATCGGTTTATATTCCGGTAGTAAAAACGGCATCGGCCTCTACGTGGTCGGTGGTGCAGGGCTTAAAGGCCAAAATTCCGGAAATGCAGAACCTGTTGCCGAATGATGTGAAGATATCATACGAGTTTGACCAATCTGTATTCGTAATCAATGCGGTAAAGAGTTTGATGACCGAAGGTGGTTTAGGCGCCTTGCTTACCGGTTTAATGGTACTGCTCTTTTTGCAGGACTGGCGAAGCAGTTTAGTGGTGGTAATCACCATCCCGGTATCTATCCTTATTGGTATTCTGTTATTAAGCCTGTTTGGGCAAACTATTAATATCATGACACTGAGCGGTTTGGCGCTGGCGATTGGTATCCTTGTAGACCAGGCGACGGTGACGATAGAAAATATTCACCAGCACCTGGAGATGGGCAAAAACAAGCGGCAGGCCATTTATGATGCCTGCGAGGAGATCGCCTTCCCGTTGTTGCTCATTTTATTGTGTATCCTCGCCGTGTTCGCGCCATCATTTATGATGAATGGTGTACCAAAAGCGATGTTCCTGCCGCTGTCGTTATCCATCGGTCTTACCATGATCGTATCCTACGTACTGGCGCAAACACTTGTGCCTATCATCATTAACTGGATGATTAATGCCGATCACTACCAGC
>JBQCIS010000273.1:0-8411 GCA_051953515.1 Mucilaginibacter sp. | reverse complement strand
ATTTGATGATCTGGTTATACGATCCGGCTTACATACGATCAGAAATAGTTAGTTACAAAGTGGATCAACAAGGCGACCGGGCACAATTTGCATGGGAAGCACAAACTCAAAAGCCATTTCCCTATCAGAAATTCGCTCATCCGTTATATGATTTGCATGAATTTGAATGGACTTTAGCAGATGATGAGAATGTTACGTTTTTAAGTGAGATGGATGATGAATCTGATGTTGAATGGTACCGTAAGAATGGCTATTCAAAGAAAATGATAAATAAAAATGAGATATATTATGCCAAGCGAATGGGCGATTTATGGATGGGCAGACTGAAAAGACGGTGAGCTAGGAAGATTGACCCGCTGCTGCGGGGAAACTCAGATAAAACGTAGTGCCTACGCCCAGCGTTGTCTCATACCACACCTTTCCCCCGGCGTTTTCAATAGAGTTTTTCACAAAGGCAAGGCCCAATCCTGTACCGGAACTTTTGGTGGTAAAGTTTGGTTCGAATATCTTTTCGCGCAATGCTTCGGGTATGCCGTTGCCGTTATCCCGCAGGCTTACCAATATGTTTTTACTGGTAATGAGGTAGCCAATATCTATTACCCCGGTCTTATCAGCAGGCTTGGCCTCAATGGCATTTTTCAGCAGATTGTTAAAACAGCGCAGCAGCTGATCGCGGTCGGCGTTGATATAAAATGGTGCTTCAGGCGGATTATAAATAATCTTTATATCCATGTGCACAAATATGGCAACGGCCTGGCTTATCATATCAAAAATATTCAGCCGTTCCATGTGCGTGTCCGGCATTTTGGCGAATGACGAGAACTCTGACGCAATAGACGACAAACTTTCTATCTGCTCCACAAACGACTTGCTGAAACGCTCAAACTTTTGATCGAATTTAGGATCTTTATCCTTCCATGATTTTTCAAGCAGCTGCAACCCCAGCTTCAATGGGGTAAGGGGGTTCTTGATCTCGTGCGCCACCTGTTTGGCCATTTCGCGCCATGCGCTTTCCCGCTCGCTTTGGGCCAGTTTCTGTGCACTGTTCTCCAGTGCCGATATCATTCTGTTGTACTCATTTACCAGCGCGCCTATCTCATCATCCCGCTCCCATTTTATCGGCTCATTCTTCTTACCATAAGTTATTTTACCCATGTTATATTGCATAAAGCTAAGCGGTGCGGTGATTTGCCTGGCAATAAGAATAGCAAACAAGCCTACAATAATAAATATCACCGCATACACATTTATCATCACATTCAGCAGGGAAGCGATGTGGCTGTTATAGTCGGACTGGTCGGAAAAATAAGGCAGCTGCAAATAGCCTACTGTTTGTTGTTTTTTGTTAATAAGCGGCGCGTAGGCCGATTTATAGCTCAGGTTGCCTATCCTTTCATCATTCACCACCTTTGATTTCTGAAGTTCGGAGAGCATAATAAATGCACGCGCGTTCATGCGCCGCGGCTGCAGGTTATACTCATAAACAAGCGGCTGCGTACTGATGATAGGCCTGCCGTTCAGGTCATACAACACCAGGTCGGTTGAATAGGTTCGTGCCAGGTTGTCAAAATCTATCTGGCTCTCGTCGTTAATATTATTGTTCAGATACTCATCGAGCAGGCCGCTTGTAAACGCCGCGGTAATGTGACTGATCTTCTCGCTGATCATTTTTTGCTGCTGATCGGTATACTGCTGGCTAATAGAGAAAAAGGTAATAAAGCCTACAAATATGAGCGTTATCACCACTGCTGCAATAATAGAAAACTGAATGCGGGTACGGTAAAGTACCCTATCGAAATTGATCCGGAACTTCCATTTCAGGGTAGTTTCGGTAATATTTAATATTCTTATTCGCTGCCATAACCATCGCACGCCAATTGCAACCACGGTAAACGCCAAAAGCAATATAAAGAAGAAGGTTAATGAGGTTACATCATAAAATACAGGGTTCCGCTCCTTGGTTACCACTATCATATTGCGTTCGCTCGGCTTATAGATGAGGTGGCTGTAGGTGCTTAAATTTTTATACCACTCAGGGTTTTCGGGTTCAGTAATAGCCGTTGTATATTTCTTCAGCTCGCCTTTAAAACTGGTGTTTACCAGATCGTACCCAAAAGTGCCAGACTTGTCCAGCAATTTATTATCTGTATAAAAGGCATAAGAATAATCGCGGTATTTATAATCCTGCCGTATGGATTCATCTTCCAGGAGCTCAGGAAAAGAACTGGCCTGCATAACAGGTTTTGATTCAAGGTCGATAACGATAGTACCTAACGGTTTTTCACCGCGGCGAATAGGCAATATGGCGAAGTAACTCAGCGAGCCAAAAGAATCGTTCTCCTTATAAAAGTATGACGATACCTTGATGGTACTGTAAAACACCAATTCTTCATAACTGCTCAACGGCGACCTGTTATCCGCTTCGATAGGCTGGCCGCTGGTATCGAACTCACTAATGTTAAAGGTATAGGTGGATAGATAACCGTCAAAATACAGTTTTTGCAAACGGCTTTTTATTGCCGTGTAGCGTGATGAGTCGCCAAAATTATTAACCACTTGCGGATCGTTGATGATTTCCTTCTCGATCTTGCTGAATATGTGGTCGGCTGTTATGTCATCAGGCACAATGAGCTTCTGCATCAGCTCCATCCGCACCTGGCCTTCCTTGGCGTTTTCGATATGGCGGTACCTTAAAAAGGCCACGAGCGAAAAAACAAGAATTACCAGTATAAGCGATGAAGAGGTGGTAACACCCTTATAATACTTGTGCGCATACGCCCTGATAAATACGATAACCGCAACGAGTATGAAAAACGAATTGAATTGCTGGTAATAACTGATGAGGATAATGGATACGATAATACCAATAACAAATAAGGTTATCTTATGTGCGTCAGGCACAGGCAGCCTCATGCAAACGTAAAGGAAAGTTTCATTAAGCAAGTAGAAGATAAGGAAGCCAAAACACAGCATAAGCAGGCCAAGCATACTGTATTTACTAAGGTTAAATACATTATACAAGTCGAAATTTATGTTCGAATTGAAAACAAGTCCGTAAAACAGATTGAGCAATACTGCTGATACTGTAAGCAGTATAATTATACACACTATCACGATAAGATAGCTAACGGTTTTTTGTGGAGCACGCGGCATGAGCCTGCTACGCTCCTTGTGCAGAAATAAAAAGAACCATGTGGCAAACAGCATGTTAAGGCAAAAGTCGCCAAGGGTTGGAAATATTGCATTGGTAGCGTACATGCCCGGCTTAAATATGGTAAGCTGGTAAATGAAAGCCGGATAGTGGAAATGCAAATTAATATAACGCGCCAGCAATATAAAACCTGCCAATAACCCAAGCGACGCGTATACATGGCCCTTCGATATCAAGTATTTGCAGAGGGTATGTATCAGGATACATAGCGTGATGAACGTGAGCAGCCATGATACCAGTTCAAAACAGAAGAACAAATGGTTCACCTGCCCAGGTATCAGCTTTACCGAAAACAGGTAAGTATCATTAATACTGCTGTGTATGCCACGCACATAAATATCGGAATAATCGGCAAGCGCAATGTTGTCGTCCTTTAGCAGGTCAGTAGCAAATGTGTTTTGCAGGTATTGGTTTTGAATAACGTAATCAACCTTTACCGGTATGGAAAAAACGACCGAAAAATTGCCCTCGCTTTTTTTAATCGTTTCATAATAACCATTGGGTTCGCGGAGAAATGAGACACCTTCTTTTATACGCGACGGGCGTTGCGGAATAACTTTCACCCCGCTCCAGAATATCAACGAATCGCCCCGGTAAGTACTGAACCATATATTGTGCTGTGTTACATAATACTGTATAAGCTCTAATGCTTCATCGGGATGGTGCTGCAGCTTTTTTAACTGTTCAAAGCGCGACTTGTTGTTGATAAGGCCTGATATATAACTTTCCTTATGCTGAAGGTTATCCTGTAGTATTTTGGCCGTTTGATCGAGATTTTTTACTGGTGTATATGTACTCTGCACCACAAGTGAGGTGAATAGCAAACTGGCAAAAAGCAGCGCAAGCAATAAACGTATTTTGCCGGATGTACTCATTAGTTCATGGTGCAGCTTGATAAAAAAAAGCAGGAAACCGTTTAAAAGCTAATCATTCACGCCCAATTTATGGGAAAATCATAAATTAAACGAAAAAAACGCCCGTTTGTGACGGGCGTTCTGCAAAATTTATTCAGGTAAAACAGCGCTTTCAGTTGGTATCTGGCGGTCGACCTTTTTTACAAGGCCCTGCAGCACGCTGCCCGGCCCTACCTCTGTAAAATGAGTGGCGCCGTCTTCCAGCATGTGTTTTACGGTTTGTGTCCAGCGAACGGGGCCCGTAAGCTGGGCAATAAGATTATGTTTGATCTTTTCGACATCGGTATAAGGTTTGGCATCGATGTTTTGGTAGATTGGGCATACCGGTTTCTTAAATTCAGTATGCACAATAGCGTGTTCCAGCTCAACACGCGCCGCTTCCATCAGTGGTGAATGGAAGGCGCCGCCAACATTCAGTTTCAGTGCGCGTTTGGCGCCCGCTGCCGTCAGTTTTTCGCAAGCTTCATCAACCCCCGCTATCGTGCCGGAAATTACCAGCTGGCCGGGGCAGTTATAGTTAGCGGGCACTACTACATTGCTAATTTCCTGGCAAATGTATTCAACTGTATAGTCATCCAATCCTAAAATAGCCGCCATGGTTGACGGTTGTATCTCGCACGCCTTTTGCATCGCGTTAGCACGGGCTGCCACCAGTTTCAAACCATCTTCAAATGCAATAGCCCCTGTGGCTACCAATGCCGAAAACTCGCCCAACGAGTGACCCGCAGCCATATCCGGCTTGAAAGCATCTCCCAAAGCATCAGCCAATATTACGGAGTGCAGGAAAATGGCAGGTTGTGTAACCTTAGTTTGTTTTAGTTCTTCGTCGGTGCCGCTGAACATGATTTCGGTAATGCGGAAACCGAGTATATCGTTAGCCTGTTCAAAAAGTTCGCGGGCTTTGGCTGATCTTTCGTACAGATCCTTGCCCATACCTACAAATTGAGCGCCCTGACCAGGGAAGATGTATGCTTTCATGTTTGGTTATTTGGTTGATTATGTTGATTGAGTGAATGCTTGTGTTGCGGTTGAATGGTTGATTAGGTGAGTGGTTTTTTAACTATTCACTTAATCAGCTACTCACCTAATCAACTTAAGCGACTCGAAATCAAATTTAAAAATTCAGTTCTTGTTTTTTCTTTTAAAAACTCGCCGGTAAATGCCGATGTAGTGGTTACCGAGTTTTGTTTTTGCACGCCGCGCATGCTCATGCACAGATGGCGGCATTCTATTACCACGCCTACGCCCAATGGCTCAAGCGTGTTTTGTATACAGTCGCGTATTTCGTTAGTAAGACGTTCCTGTACCTGTAAACGGCGGGCGAAGGCGTCAACCACACGCGGTATCTTGCTCAGCCCGCAAACATAGCCGTTAGGGATGTAAGCGATATGCGCCTTACCGAAGAAAGGCAGCATGTGGTGTTCGCACATCGAATACACTTCAATGTCTTTCACTACTACCATCTGGCTGTATTCTTCCTTAAACATGGCCGATTCCAAAATGCCTTTTGCGTCCAGATCGTAGCCATGGGTGAGGAACAGGGCGGCTTTAGCCATACGTTCAGGTGTTTTCAGCAGGCCCTCGCGGGATGGGTCTTCACCAAGCTGCTCCAGTACTTGCTTATAATTTGCCGACAGGCTTTCGATCAGTTTAGGATCATAACGATCGACTTTTTTATACCCGATGATATCTTTATCTCTGTCGGGCAGATTTTCTTTGTCCATGTTCAGTGTTTAGTCGCCAAAATATTCGGCAAAATTATTTTCGGTTTCGTACAGCTTTACCGAATGTAAAAAAACGCCCTCATGCGCTTCTATAGGGCCCTTTAACTGGTTAAATATCTCGATACAGAGTAATTCAGTAGAAGCCATTTTGCCGTTCATAAACGCTACATCCTTATTGATGTTTTTATGATCCAGCTTTTCTATCACGTGCTCGTTTATGATGATCTTTAGATCTTTCAAGTCTATCAAATAGCCGGTAGCGTGCGTAATATGGCCTTTTACCGTTACAAACAAGTTGTAGTTGTGCCCATGCCAGTTAGGGTTGGCACATTTACCGAACACTTCAAAATTCTTTTCCTCGCTCCACTCCTCGCGGTACATCCGGTGTGCTGCATTAAAGTGTTCTTTACGCGTAATGTAAATCATCATAATAATTGTTGGTGCAAATATAAAAAACAAAAACTGGCATTTCTTTTATCTTAGCGTCACAAATAGTTAGGGATGAGTCAGAACTTGAATTTTTAGAATTTAATGAATTAATAGAATCGTCTGTTAACAGTTAGGCATAATTACATTCTGGCTATTAATCTAATTCCAAAAATTCGAGTTCAGACTATCCAAGCATTGCCTGCGGCCAGGCTTTCCGCTCATACGCCTGCAGTGTGTCGTCCTTAGCATAGTTGAAGGACGCTGCAATCCCTAACGCATTTATTTGAACCATGATTGGCTATGAGTTTGAAACCCATCGCTATAAAAAAATATCGAATACCCATGCGCATACTCATCGTAGCAGCCACCGAACCCGAAATCAGCAAAATAAAAGAAGATGCCCGTTTTGCCATTTTCGATTGCGACCAGGGCACACACAGCGCGCCGCAACTTAAAAAAGCCTGCGAAAAGCTGGATATATTTTTCCTTATAACCGGCGCAGGCATGGTGGCAACGGCCTTTGCCATGGGTACGCACCTGGCGCAAAATCAATATGATCTCGTCATCAATTTAGGCATAGCCGGCAGCTTCGACCGCAACATCTCGCTTGGCGAAGTAGTAGAAATAACCGAAGACACCTTTGCAGAATTAGGCGCTGAAGATGGCGAAGCTTTCATTACCATAGACCAGTTAGGGTTTGGTGAAAGTGTATTCCCATCAACCTATGCCCTGCCCGCATCGTTCAACATCAAAAAAGCAAGGGCCATTACCGTAAATACCGTGCATGGTAACGAGGCATCCATCCAAAAACTAAATAACCGTATACATGCGCAAATAGAGAGTATGGAGGGCGCGGCATTCTTTTATGCCTGCAAACAGGCGGGCGTACCGGCATTGCAGATCAGGGCAGTGTCAAATTACGTGGAAAAACGCAACCGTGATGCCTGGCAGATTGGGCTGGCTGTAAAAAATCTGAATAGATTTGCACTGGAATTAGTGAGTGGTGAGTGGTTGATTAAGTGAGTAGTTATTTAATCAGCTATACAACTATTCACCCAATCAACATAATCAACTACTAACTAAAGATGAAACTTACCCTCGGCTTTTCGCCATGCCCTAATGACACTTTTATTTTTGACGCGCTGATCCACCACAAGATCGATACGGAAGGACTGGATTTTGAAGTGTTTTATGACGACGTGGAAACCCTCAACCAAAAGGCCTTTCGCGGCGAATTGGACATTACCAAGCTCAGCTACCATGCCTTTGCTTATGTGGTTGATAAATATGTATTGCTGGACGCGGGGAGCGCGCTGGGGTTTGGTGTGGGGCCAATGTTGATTTCGGATTTGGAAATTTCGATTTCGGATTTGGAGAATAACCCCGATTACAAGATCGGCATACCGGGCAAATATACTACCGCCAATTTCCTGTTGGGCCTTGCCTTCCCCAATGCGCAAAATAAACAGGAGATCGTGTTTTCGGAGATTGAAGATTCATTACTTAATGACAGGATTGATATTGGCCTCATTATCCACGAAAACCGCTTCACTTATCAAAATAAAGGTCTTAGAAAGATCATCGACCTGGGCGATTACTGGGAAAAGAAAACCGGCTGCGCCATACCGCTGGGCGGCATTGTAGCCAATCGCCATTTGCCGCTGGATGTACAGCTGAAGATCAATCGTGTACTGAAGAAATCGGTAGAATTTGCCTTTGCCAATCCAAAATCCGGGCTGGAATTTATCCGCTCGCACGCGCAGGAGATGAGCGAGGAAGTGATGTACAAACACATCGAACTCTATGTAAATCAATATTCCGTCGATTTGGGTGAGGAAGGCCGCAAAGCGATCAATTTATTGTTTGATACTGCGCTGGAAAAAAAGATTATTCCGGAAATAAAGGAAAAGATATTCTTGACGGAGTAACTTGCTGGTGTTGCCACCAACAAGGCGCCAAATTAATTTCCAACCCGTCATTGCGAGGAACGAAGCAATCCCTGCGCTCGCAAGTCACAAAGTAAAAAGTTTGTAAAATAACGTCATTTAAAAAAGTTCCGTGCCTTTGTGTGGTATTTTTCGGGCCAATGTACTCCTGCGGAGAGTTTGCTGCGTTCCTCGCAATGACGGAGGG
>JBQCIS010000272.1:0-10861 GCA_051953515.1 Mucilaginibacter sp. | reverse complement strand
AAGACCAGAACCAATAACAGTAGGGATATGGAAGCGGATATATTCCCAATTACCTGACTGATCGCCGCTCCAAACGGTTGAGTATTTTTGTGTACCGGCCCAACCCATTACGCTCCACACAAATCCGCGGGCATTGCTGTTGTTCTCAATGCCGTTATAAGCCGCCTTGCAGGCATCCAGCGCGAATTTATATCCCGGGCCAACCCAGGCCACATCCAGTTTGCATAAGCGGCTGCCGTATTGGCCAACCTCTTTCGCTATACGGTCTATGCCATTTTCAGTCCACAAACCTGTATAAAAGCCGCGTTTATGCAGCTCCATAATTGTCGAATCCAGTTTTACGTAACCGCAGCCATAGCCGTCATTTGGTAATATCCAGCCACGTGGCATGTTATTCTCGACGTATTTATCAGCTACCAGTTTTATTACGTCGGGCGTGGTGCCGTTTATGCCGCTGCCGGTATAGTTCTTGGTATCATAACCTTTGGTACCCCGATTATAACAATTAGCGTCGCCCAGGCTCAGTGCCCAGCGCGGCATCAGGAATGGACGACCTGTGGTTTTAGTATAGCCGTTTAGTATTTTCTTTAATGAAGGTCCGTAGAAATAAAATGCGTCAAAACGGTCTTCATTGTGCGAGAATTTCAGCGTTTCCCTAAATGAATACAAACCCACATCAAATGTATTCCTGAACACGCCATAACCAGCAGTCGACATATAAAACGGCGCCGGATTTGCCCTGCCGCCATTATCCCAGCCATTGCCTTTTTCAATCAGGATATCATTACCACGATGCGAGAAATAGCCATTTTGCATACCGCAGCCATAAAAATATTCATTTGGCTGGCGCGACATGGTTTGCGTGGTTTTAGCGCCAAAACTAAGCGGTTGAGTTTCTTCCCATACTTTGTGTGTGTCGGTTACGTCATATAAAGCAAAACGCATAGGCTTTTTGTAGATACGTACCACGCAGCGGCGGCTTTTTAATTGGTAATAGCTGCCTTTATCGGTTGCTTTTACCCACGGGTTATCAACCTTATATTCCTCAACAATATCATTTCCGGCTGGGTTGGTAAACTCGCCATCAGGTGCCAGCCATATCCTGAAAATGTCGTCGTCATAAAATATTACCCTCACCTTTGAAATGCCTGCTGTTATATCATACTCATTTTTATCAGCCTTAAATGCCGTAACATTACCTATGTACGTTGCTTTAGCGTTTATCTTTATAGTTAAATGGTTATTTGCAGTATTTTCGTCACCCGGAAGTTCCGCATCAAATTTCAGTTCGTGCGACGGCCTGCTTGTCAGATCAACGGGAGGGAATTTTACGGTGATCTCTTCACCCGGCGTAATAGGAGCATGTACAGTTGCTGTAAGCTGCGTTTTAGTATCGAGCAGGCAATTCATCTTAAAATCCTCCTTGATAGCCTCAATGCCTGTGTTTTTTAGGTTTACAGCCAATACGTCGCTTTTTGTGAATGTATTATCATTCTCATTGTGGGATGTTAACCGGGTGATAGCAATATCTTTCTTATAGCCTTCGGCCAGTTCAATATCATCAATCATCCAATACCAGCTGTAATAGCCTTTCCAGTAAAAACGGATGTATACTTTAGGTTGATTGGCAGCCACCTTACTAATGTTCACTTCCTGGTTAATGGGATTGAACATGTCTGTAGCAGGGGGGATGTTGTTTTTTACATCAAAATCCGTCCAGCTTTGCCCATCGGTACTTACGCCAACATACAGGCCAGCACCCTGTGCATGATTAAAATCGTTATAACGGAACGTCTGCTGGAAATGCAGTATTACAGACGAATGCGACGAGCAATTTATTTCGTTTGTTTGTATCCATGCATCCGGGTATTGTTTCTTTTTTACCCATGAAGGCTGATCTTCATCCACCACGTAGCCGGGCTGAAACTGCAGATAATATCCGCGGCTTTTTGAGGCAATTGGCGGGGCTTGTTGTTGATATTGATACGAGCCGGGATAAGGCTGATTGGTCACGATCCATTCTACACCATTGGTGTTACTCATGTCGACATTTTTCCATCCGTCAGGCAGCTTGCCGTTTGAATGATTAAAATTTTCTTTCCAGAAAACTTTATTATCCTGTGCGTTTACAAACGAAATAATAAATAAAGCAGCGACTAGCAGTATCGATCTTTTCATCGGGTAATTAGTAATTATTGAGGTCGACGGCAAATGTATCAAATACTGCTAAAGTATTATGAGATTGCGCAAACGGTTGCGTAGATGAGAGACGAAGAAACTACTCGATGCGGTTAAATTAACGAAGCGGCAAATATTATACAGATAGCATAAAAACAAAAATGCCCGGTATTAACCAGGCATCAATTTGCTTTTGCGGAGAGAGAGGGATTCGAACCCCCGGACCTTTAACAGTCAACGGTTTTCAAGACCGCCGCAATCGACCACTCTGCCATCTCTCCGGGGGCAAAAGTACAAAACGGCGCTGAATTGCCAAATTTGATGTTAATTTTTTTTAAACTAATTATAAATAATTGATATACAGCAATATATTAACTTATATGAGGAGGGATTTGCTGCTTAAAGCTGTTAACAGATGGTTTTACGATCTTAATATTGCGCTTGGCGAAGTCGATATTGGCATTTAGTTCAAAGCCCATGAGCACAATAAGGGAGTTTAAGTATAGCCAAATCATTACGATAATGAGCGTGCCGATAGAACCATAAACCTTGTTGTAATGCGAGAAGTGGTTGATATAATATGAAAAACCGGCCGAAGTTAATACTGCCAGCCCGGTAGCCATAATAGAACCGGGATTAAGGAATTTCCAGCGTTGTTTGTGCGATGGACCGTATCGGTAGAGTATAGACACTGTAACAAAGAATATCAACACCACAATTACCCAGCGTGAGAAGGCGAAAAGGTACAGCCAGAAATGTCCTTTGCTGTATAAATGTTCCTGCAGAAAGGTTAATACACTTTGTCCGGCAATCAGTATTCCAATGGCTATAATAAGGGATACAGCGATCATGATCGTCAGGATCAAAGCAACCCAGCGTCGATAAAGCCAGGTACGTTTTTCAATCAACAGCGACGAGCGGTTGAATGTACGCATCAGGTTAGCTACGCCGTTGGTGGCAAATATCATGGCCGATAAGAAACCTACCGAAAGTAACTTAACGTTCGGGTTGCGGATAATGCTCTCGATATTGGTATGAAAAAAGTTTGACGCGTTTGCATTAGGCAATATGGATGAAAGCAGGTTAACCAGATTGTCCTGAAAGTGACTGATAGGGACGTAAGGGATAAGCGTAACCAGGAAAATGGTTGCCGGGAAAAGCGCCAGCATAAAGCTGTAAGCCAACGACGATGCCTTGCTCACCAATGATCCGGTGAGAAATTCTTCTATAAAAAATACGATCACCGCATAAAGCGAAAGAGGCCCAAAGCCGGGCAGTAATACCGACCTGGCCCATTTAACTATACGGCGGTAAAACGGAAAACGCAGTAAAAAGAGGTGCAGCGATCTCATGCTGAGCCAAATTTACTCAAAATATGGCTTCAACCTACTGCCAAGTTCATTCGGGATAAAGCAAAGGCGTTTGGTAGTCATGTTTACAAACACCAATATGGTCTCGCCGGTATTAATGAGTTCATTTTGCTCGTTATACAACTCGTAATAGAAATGCATACGGGCACGGGGCATGTTTTTCAGGATCACTTTTATAGCAATCTCTTCATCGTACTGCGCGGGCTTCAGGTATTTACAATGCAGTTCAACAACGGGCATCATTACGCCCGATGCTTCCATTTCCCGGTAACTCATGCCCAGGCTGCGCATCATTTCTACACGGGCAACTTCGTAAAACTCGGCGTAATTGCCGTAGTACATATAACCCATCTGGTCGGTTTCGCCGTAACGAACGCGCAGTTTTGTAGTAAACTCGAACATTATCTTTCTATATGCCTTGAGTTAAGTGCCTCCTGATATTTCCGCGCGTTTGCCTGGTGTTCGGCAACATTACTTGCAAAAGCATGATAACCCGAAAAATCGGCCTTGGCACACATATACAGGTAATTGCTTGGGATGTAATCCAATACCGCATTAATTGCATTAACAGACGGCATCATGATAGGGCCAGGAGGCAAACCGGTATGCAGGTAAGTATTATAAGGCGATTCAGTTGCCAAATCCCTGTTCAACACCCGGTGGATGGTAAAATCCTGTTTAGCGAAAATTACGGTTGGGTCTGATTCCAGTTTCATACCCTTTCTTAACCTGTTTAGGTACAAACCGGCAATAGTTGGCATTTCATCATCATGCAAAGCCTCGGCATCCACAATAGAGGCCAGGATAGAAACCTGCGCCTGTGTAAGATTTAAGGCCGCTGCCTTTTGTTTGCGTTCAGCTGTCCAGAAACGCTCATAGCTGGCATACATTTTCTTGAAAAACTTCTCGGGTGTGGTGTTCCAGTACAGCTGATAGGTATTTGGCAGGAATACTACATAGGCATCGTCTTTTGTAAGCCCGTATTGTTGTAAAAAGCTCGTCGAATCAAGTAAGTGCATAATCGAGGCCGAGTCCGGTTCGAGTTTTTTCGATATAAATCCTGCAAATTGTTTTTCAAGCCTTAGGTTATTGAATGCCAGTGTAACCGGTTCCTGCTCGCCGGATGCCAGCATATTGATAAGTTTGCGGTTACTCATGCCATCATGCAAACGGTAACGTCCGGCTTTTACACGGCCAATATAATCCATGTTATTGGCTGCCCAGTGGAAGGTAGCAGTATCTTTAACTATTCCCTCGTCGCGAACGGTTTTGTACACATCGTCAAATGTGGCGCCGGTGTGTATATATAAATATTGTTCTTTATCGGTAACATTAGGGCCGTAATACCGCATGTAGTAAAAGAAGAAAGTAAAGCCCAACGCTATAACTATGACCAGCACAAGGGCGATCATGAATTTTTTAGTTGATGATGACTTTGTAGCCATATTTATTTAGTCTATGTTGTGTTTTATTTTTTGCAGGGCTATGAGGCCACCTGCTAAATTACGTACATTTTTGTAACCATTTTCGGTAAGCAGGTCGCAGGCAGCTTTACTGCGTTTACCAACCGTGCATATAACAATCAGCTCGTCGGTTTTATTATATGGAAGGTTGTTTAAATCTGTGGCCAAACGGCTGACTGGCATATTCTTACCACCTATATTAAAGGTGCGGTATTCCAGCTCTTCACGCACATCCAGCAAATTCAGCTTTTCGCCGTTTTGCAAACGTTCCGTTAGTTCTTTGGCATTAATTGCTTCCATCTTTTTTACCTTGTGCAACAGTAAGGTTGATCCGTGTGCCGAGACTCACCTTGCTAGCCGAATCTGTTTTGGCCGGAAATTGCGCTACTACCGTTAAATTGGTAGAATCGGTTATAGCCCCCTGGTATTCAACTGTACCAATAGTTAAACCGGCTCCTTTTATAGCAAATTTTGCCGCGTCAAGGTCCTGGTTAACCAGGTCAGGGATATCCACTTCGCTCGCGCCCTGTCCGTTACCAAGCACAAGGTCGAGTTTTGACCCTTTCGGTATTTTAGCGCCCGGTTTCAATATCTGCCCGGCGAAATGCACTTCCAGCACATGGTTGGCAATGTCGGGTTTGGTGGTAGTGTCGCCTACTTCCAGGCCATAGTTTTGCAATGTTGCCACAGCTTCCATATAGTTCTGGTCGCTCAGATCGGGTAGAGAAACCGGCGGTGCAAGACGGGTAACCATGGTGAGATAGATCACACGGTTCACCTTTACATTGGTACCCGCGTCAGGGTCCTGCTCCACAATGGTGCCGGGTGCCTTGTCAGGTACATATATCGAGTCGATCTGGTAACCGAAGCCCTGGTCTTTTAAAGTTTCGATGGCCCTGTCGATAGACATGCCTTTGAGCGACGGTACCGGGATACCTTCGCCATGACGGGTGTAATAGCTGAGACTGAAAAAAGCGATAAGGACAATACCAACTACCGTACCGATAGCGCCTAAAAGGTTCAGCCGGAAAGATCTTGTCTTTAAATACGCTCCAAATTTGCTCATAGCTACAAAGAAATTATGGTTCCAAACATAACGATAATTTACAAAGCCGTAAAGACCGTAAATTAGAAAGTGTGGAAGGTGGTTATTTATCATTCGCTATTTTTAAGTGATGTTAGGCGTATTGCGTTTTTGTTATAAATTTGAAGCAATAATTCTTACGGAAAGGCGGTATTCCGGCATCCGGCATCAACATAACTCATGACTATCAAAAACATAGCACTTTGCGCAGGCGGTTTTACCGGCGAATACGAGGTATCACTCAATAGCGCCAAAAATATCGCCGCTAATCTCGATCCTGAAAAATATAAGGTTTACACGATATTGATCAACCGCGACAGCTGGTTTTATGACGGTGAAAGCGGTAAAGTCGAGGTAAATAAAAATGATTTCAGCATTATGCTGAACGGAGAAAAGATAAAGTTTGACTTTGCCTTTATCACTGTACATGGCACTCCCGGCGAAGATGGCAAGCTACAGGGCTATCTGGATATGCTGGGTATACCATACAATACCTGCGACGCCACTACATCTGCCATCACCATGAATAAGGCTTACACTAAAACTCTGGTAACCGGCATACACGGCTTGCATACAGCCCGCTCTATGCAATTGCACCGTAAGGATGGGCACGATGTGGCAACCATTGCTGCAAACCTGCACTTTCCGCTGTTTATAAAACCCAATAATGGCGGCAGCAGTGTAGGCATGAGTAAGGTTTACAATATAGCCGGATTGCCGGAAGCGCTGGAAAAAGCTTTTCATGAAGACGACCAGATATTGGTTGAAGAATTTATAAAAGGCCGCGAGTTTAGCCGGGGCATAGCGAGGCTGAAGGGAAAAATTACCGTTTTACCTGCAACCGAGATCATCAGCTCTAAAGATTTTTTTGACTATGAGGCCAAGTATACGGCCGGTGTTTCGGAAGAGATAACGCCTGCTAACCTTAGTCGTGAAAAAGCCGCACAGATCGCCGATATTCTCACTGAAATATACCTGCGCCTCAACTGCAAAGGCATGGTGCGCATCGACTTTATTTTGCTGGAGAAAACGGAAGACTTTTATTTTATAGAAGTAAATACCACACCGGGCCAGTCCGCAGCAAGCCTTATACCTCAGCAGGTGCGTGCTGCAGGCCTTAATTTAATGGAGTTTTACGGCGATTTAATAGAAGGAGCTTTATAATAACTATTTCAATGCATCAAAACTATATTTAGCTACGCTCCAAAACTCATCCAGCGCAATAATCCGTGGTTTAAAGAATGAAATAAGCTTTGGCCAGTCGTTACGGTTAAATATGCTGGCTTCTTTTATTTCCTGGTAGATGCGGCTGATGATGCGGCCATTTCTGTCATATTCCAATGGCGCCCATATCCATTCTTCTTCCATATAGCTGTTAAAAACAGCCTTCAGTTCAACAAACTGCTCATAGAATAATTCCTGTACCCCAGTATCAGGATGGTTGATGAGTATGGAAATACTGGCCGAACGGTTTTCTGCATCCATCCTGAAATACACATTACGAACGCCGGTTTTGTAATTTATCCAATTAACTTTTAACCCGTCAGCTGATAATTGCGGAGCGATGTATTGCCCGAATGTTGTCCAAAAAGATTGCCGTATCTGTGAAGCTTCGTCTTTTGAATACATGCTTTATTTCACCACAAAATCCATCCCCAACTTTTCATCCTGGGAATTGCTGCCTAAAATCAATTTATAATTTCCGGAGTATAATTTCCACTTGTTTGCCGCCAGATCCCATTTCTGCAGGTCAGCAACCGGGATCTTTACCGTAACGGATTGTTCACCGTCTCTATTTACCGATACGCGTTTAAAAAATTTTAGTTCCTTAACCGGCATACGGTCTATCATTGGATATTTGATATAGCCCTGAACCACTTCGTCGCCGTCCACAGGGCCAGTATTTTTTACGGTAATGGTGGTCGTTAATGTATCTGTTGACTTATAAGCCTTTTTTAACCCGCTTTGCGTACTATAAGCAAAAGAAGTATAGCTCAACCCAAAACCGAATGGATATTGTACCGGTCCATCATAATAACGGTAAGTACGGCCTGCCATGTGGTAATTGTCATAGGCAGGTACGTCAGTCAGCGATTTATAGAAAGTAACCGGCAGGTGGCCAGATGGCGATACTTTGCCGAATAGAATATCGGCCAGTGCATTGCCGCCCTGCTCGCCGGGATACCATGCCATGATGATAGCATCGGCATAAGGAGCAACGGCGTCAATGTCTATGTCGCTTCCGGCAGTTATTACGAGTACAATCGGCTTATGCACCACACGGCGCAATTGTTTCATATAGGCGATCTCGCTGGCAGGCAGCTCCAAATCCTTTTTATCACCACCGGATGCTGACAGGAACGCGTCGCCCGCTTCACCTTCCAAAACAGGGGACAAGCCCATTACAGCAACAGTTACATCAGAATTGCCGGCCATCCATATACCGCCGAAATGGGTAGTATCGGTATAATTACAGCCCAAATCATATTCAACTCTTGTTACCGGGCCCGCCGCAGCAGTGAGGCCTTCAACAAAGTTAACCACTCTGTCATTTACACCATGATAATTGGCTATCAGCGGATCATATGCGCCCGCATTCGGGCCAACTATCGCCATGCTTGAGTATTTGCTCTTGCTAAGCGGCAATAGATTATTGTTGTTTTTTAGAAGCACCATGCTTTGCTGTGCCACTTTGCGGGCGAGCGCTATGTGCGATTCATTATGCACACTGTCGGCACCATAAGCATGCCATGGGATATTTGCCTGATCGTCGTAAAAACCCAGTTTAAATTCGGTGCGCAATAGGGCAAATAATGCATCGTCAACCTCTTTTTCGGTAAGCAGTTTCTGATCGACGGCTTTGATCACATCCTGCTGTAAGACCGTAGAACAATCCAGGTTAATGCCTGCCTTTATTGCCGCAGCAGCTGCTTCAACAGGGCCAGGGAGGGTTTTATGTGTTTCGAATACGTCATCAAGCGCTCCGCAATCGGTAACCACATGGCCTTTAAAGCCCCATTCTTTACGAAGCACATCGGTTAACAACCATTTATTAATGGAATTGGGCACACCGTTAATGCGGTTATATGCCGCCATAACAGATTCTACATGAGCACCCGAAACCAATGCGTGAAATGCGTACAGGTAAGTTTCGCGCATGTCCTTTTGATCTACCAAGGCATTAAATTTATCGCGGGTAGCTTCCGGTCCGCTATGTACGGCGAAATGCTTGGCAGTAGCAGACACCTTGAGGTATTTAGGATCATTACCTTGCAGCCCACGCACAAATGCTGAGCCCATAGTTGCAGTGAGAAAAGGGTCTTCACCATAAGTTTCCTGACCACGGCCCCAGCGGGGGTCGCGGAAGATATTGATATTGGGTGTCCAGAAGGAGAGCCCCATATATTGTAAGTGCCTGTCCTGTGCAATAGCAAGGTTATATTTAGCGCGTGCTTCGGTTGAGATCACGGTGGATACCTGTCCGAGCAGATCGTTGTTAAAAGTAGCTGCCATGCTAATAGCCTGCGGAAAGATGGTAGCATTGCCGGCACGGGCAACACCATGCAGGGCCTCATTCCACCAATTGTATGCCGGAATACCCAGGCGGGGTACCGCCTGGCTGTTATAACCTAACAGTGCGACTTTTTCCTGCAAGGTTAACCGCGAAACAAGATCATGCACACGCGCATCAATAGGTTGCGTTGCATCTTTGTAGATCATTTTATCCTGTGCATTAGCAATCGATTGCAAGCGCGCAATCAAAATAATTAGGCAAATCAGTTTTAATTTCATGAATGACGATTTGGATGGCTAAACATATACAGAAATTATGAAATTGACTAATATTAATTCGTCTTAATTGTGAATTAAGCAATATTTTAGCATTTTAAACCTCTGTATGAAACAACTTTTCCTCGCCGCATTTTTGTTGCTGACATTGCCGGTCATCGCTCAGCAAACACCACCAAAACCTTACGGCCCCTTACCCGCCGAAAGACAGCTGCATTGGCAGGAAACTGAAATGTACTGCATCATTCACTTCGGACCGGATACTTACACGGATAAGGAATGGGGGTACGGCGATGAAGATCCGAAGATATTCAATCCATCGCATTTCAATGCAATGCAGATAGTCGGCGCAGCAAAGTCAGGCGGGTTTAAGGGGATAATTGTAGTAGCCAAGCACCATGATGGCTTCTGCCTTTGGCCTACCAAAACCACCGAGCACAACATTAGCCAAAGCCCGTATAAAAACGGCAAAGGCGATATTGTGCGCGAATATCGTGAAGCGTGCGATAAGCTCGGTATGAAAATGGGCGTTTACTGCTCGCCATGGGACAGGAACAGTGCGCTTTACGGCACACCGGAGTACGTAACCCAAGTTTACCGCAAACAGTTGGAAGAATTATATAGCAATTACGGCCCGCTATTCATTATCTGGCATGATGGCGCCAATGGCGGCGACGGCTACTATGGTGGCGCAAGGGAAAAGCGGATGATTGATCGCTCCATCTATTATGGCTGGCCGGAAACATGGGGAATAGCAAGACGTTTACAACCCGGTGCAGCTATTTTCGGCGATGTAGGCCCGGATGTACGCTGGGTGGGTAATGAGAGAGGTGAGGCTGGCCAAACCTGTTGGGAAACTTACACACCGCATGCTCCTGAAGCAGGAAAAGAGCCAGGCAATGGTTTTACAAAAGATTACGAAGGCACCGAAGGCCAGCGTGATGGAAAGTACTGGATGCCGGCCGACTGCGATGTGC
>JBQCIS010000271.1:0-3746 GCA_051953515.1 Mucilaginibacter sp. | reverse complement strand
TTTTAAAAACTTCGTAAGTTTCTATCCCTTATCGGATTGGGTATTTTATATCCTGTAAATCCCAAAAATCCATTTAATCCCGGTTCTCTGGTTTTATTTATTATTCAAATCCAACAAATTATTATTGCCTTTCAAATAGCGCTCAAGGTACTGGTAGCTTAACGCATTTATCAGGTAATAGCTTTCGGCATTATAGGCTGCGCCGTGTGCTCCCGGTGGATAGATACGCAGATCAGCATCTTTACCGGCATTGGTAAGCGCTGTAAGCAGCTGCATGGTATTGGCCGGATGCACGTTGTCATCGCTCATGGAGTGGATCAGGAAAAGGTGATCTTTAAGGTTGGCCGCGTGCGTCATGTCTGCGCTTTGCTTGTAGCCTGCGGCGTTATCTTCGGCAGTACCCATATAGCGTTCGGTATAAATATCGTCATAGAGGCGCCAGTCGGTTACCGGCGAGTTGGCAATACCCACCTTAAATACACCCGGATGAGTTAGCAAAGTAAACGTAGTGCTGTAACCGCCGTAGCTGCCGCCCATAATAGCCATTTTGGTATTGTCGGCAAATGGCATGCTGCCTACGTAGCGGGCGGTTGATACAAAGTCGGCGCTTTCATATTTACCTAATTGTTTGTAAACGCATTTCATAAACTGGCTGCCATAGTTGGCTATGCCGCGGTTATTCACGTCTACAACAATATAACCGTTCTGCGCCAGCCATTGCTGCCATGAGTTATCAGAGAAACGGTTGAACACCGCATGCGATTCCGGACCGCCGTAAATGGTTAGTACAACCGGATATTTTTTGTGCGGGTCGAAATTGAACGGTTTGATCATATAACCATCAAGTGCAGTACCGTCCGCTGTTTTAAAGTGGAACATCTCAGGCGCCGAATAGGCATGACCTGCAATAAACTCGCTTACGCCTTTGTTATCTTCCAGTGTTTGCAGGGTTTTGCCTTTGTTATTGCATAAAGCAACCTGTGTTGGTGTACTGATATTGCTGAACCTATCGATATAATACTTTTCATTTGGCGACATATTGATATCGTGGAAACCATCAACAGCCGAAAGCTTGGTTTTATGCTTACCATCAAAGCCGATCGAGTAAAACATCTGCTCCAGCGGCGAAGCCTCTGCCGAAAGGTAATAGATGGTTTTGGTTTGCGGATTGATACCCGAAACCTTGATCATATCCCAATCGCCTTTGGTTACCTGGTTAATAAGCTTGCCATCGTAATTGTAACGGTAGATGTGGTAATAGCCAGAACGGTCTGACACCCAGAAAAACTCACGCGTTTTTTCAGGGAAGTAGATCATATCGTTTACATTGGTATAGAAGTTCGAGATCGCCACCCAGGTGCTGTTCTTTTCTTCCATTACCACTTTGTGCTCGCCTGTTTTCACGTTGAAAAAGTATACTTTCAGGTCGTTTTGCGCACGGTTGAGCGTGAGCATGGCCAGCACGTCAGGGTCGCTTGTCCAGTAAATACGGGGGATATAAAAATCGCCGGTTTCATCGGGCTGCAGCCATACTTTTTTTCCCGAAGCGATATCGATAACACCGATCTTAACCTTTGGATTAGGGTCGCCTACCTGCGGAATATTGATATGTTTTATTTCCGGATGCACGCCTTCAAAATTGGTCATCTGAAAATCGGGAACGTTACGCTCGTCAAATTGCCAAAAAGCCATGTACTTGCTGTCAGGCGACCAGTTCCAGGCAGTAGCCACTTCCAGTTCTTCTTCATAAACCCAATCGCCATGACCATTGAAAATACCTTCTTCGCCGGTTGCATCGTCGGTCAGCTGTTGCTCCTTGCCTGAAGCAAAGTTATATACAAACATATTACCGTCGCGCTCGATGCCTACCATCGAACCGTCAGGCGATAATTCAGCCGAACGCGCGTTTTTGGCAGCTTCCTTTAGCTGTTTACCATCAATGTCGTAGATGTAGTAATCCGAAATGCCAGAACGGCGGTATTTTCTGCGGAAGTTGGTTTGGAACACCAGGTGCTTCGAATCATGCGACCATTGGAAGGATTCGTACGAAAAAGGTGTGCTGGTACCCGGATAGGTAACATTTTTGGCGTTGAATATCTCGGTTTCCTTCAGCGTTGCCGGATCTTTAATATTGATGGCGCCATTCGCGAGGAACGAATACTGGTTACCACCATTTATCCAGTTTACGCTTAGCGGACCGGAACGGCCGTGCAGTTTGCGTCCCTGCGCCATTGCGTCGGACAAACTGGTGTATAATGTTTTGTTTTGGGCTGATGCGAGATCAGGCAGCAACATAGCTGATGCCAACAGGCACAAGGCTGTGCCTTTCAATAGCTTTACTTTCATAATGAGGCGTTAAAACGGCTAAGCTAAAAATATTTTTTTGAGGATGGGAATTTATAACGGAATTGTTATGCGATGAAGGATTGTATGATTAAGTTCATAGCTCATTTAACCACAGAGATCACAGAGGCTTACACAGAGAACACAAAGCTTTTTTTCTCCGTGTTCTCTGCGTTTTCTTTCTCTGTGCCCTCCGTGGTTACTATACGTATTGCTGAATATGTTATTTCCATCGTCAGAAATTGCTCCTCGTTTTACTATTCGCATGACAGTCATTTGTATTATGAAAATCTTATAATCCTGGTTCATTTCATATATTTACTTCTTTAACTGACGATTATGCAAGCTAAATCCCCGCAAGACTCTTATACCATAATGAATGAACTGGTGCTGCCTAATGACACCAATACCCTGAATAACCTGATGGGCGGGCGCCTGCTGCACTGGATGGACATTGCAGCTGCCATCAGCGCACAAAAACACTGCAACCGTATTGTGGTAACGGCGTCGGTAGATAATGTATCATTTAAACATTCGATAAAACTTGGTGATGTGGTGAGCATTGAAGCGAGGGTAACACGAGCATTTAATACCTCAGTTGAAGTGCGGATGGATGTTTGGGCGCAGAATATACCAAGTGGCACGCGTGTAAAAAGCAATGAGGCCTATTACACTTTCGTGGCTTTGGACAAGGATGGCAATACCGTTCCGGTACCTGAGCTGATCCCATCTACCCCGGAAGAAAAGGTATTGTATGAAGGCGCGCTTCGCCGCCGCCAGTTGCGCTTGATACTGGGCGGAAAAATGAAACCTGATGATGCTACCGAACTAAAAGCGCTGTTCTTTGCGGCACAGCAATAATCCTATATTGTGCCTGATCTTCAACCCGTAGCCTGCCATGTCAAAAGCCAGAAAGCTCCCCTCGCCCCTTACCATTTTATTCCTGGTGATCATTGTTGCCGCGGTGGCTACCTGGCTGCTGCCGGCGGGTGAGTACAATACGTTAAGCTATAACAACGGCTCTTTTACGGTAACTTCGGCCAGCGGCGATAAGGTTGTGCCTTGTACGCAGCATACGCTTGATAGCCTGAAGATACTGGTAAAACTGGAGAAGTTTAAAAATGGAGACATATTTAAACCCGTTGCCATACCGGGCACTTACCACCCGCTGAAACGCAACGGCCAGGGTTTTACAGATGTAGTGATAGCGCCTATACAGGGGATGATGGATGGTTCGGATATTATCTTTTTCCTGCTGTTTATTGGTGGGTTTGTGGTTGTTTTCCAGGAAACAGGCGCTATGGAGAAAGGTGTTGCCTGGCTCTCGTACAAAATGAAGGGGCAGGAAGCATGGCTCATTATCATTCTTTCCTTTTTCTTCCTGTTCTGCGGATCAGCCGAAG
>JBQCIS010000270.1:0-18192 GCA_051953515.1 Mucilaginibacter sp. | reverse complement strand
GCCATTGGCATCGTAAAAATATTTGGAGCTTAGATGCTTTGGCGTCGACTGCAGGCCCGCAACCACGTCATGGTAGAACTGACTGCCCGTGCTTTGGTTTTTATTCGGCGGATTGTTCAAAAATGCGATACTCATAATCTTTTATAGGTTTTTGTTGATTTTGGTTACCGTGCTAAACGTATGCCGGTGAACTGCCATCGCAGATGTGTTTGGAAGAAGTTGCGGTATGTTATGCGCCCGTGCCCCGGTGGCGTAACTTCTGATGCGCCGCGCAGTACTTTTTGGTTCACCATAAATTTGCCGTTGTATTCGCCTATGGCGCCGGGAGCCTTTAAAAATCCGGGGTAGGGCAAATAGGCACTTTCGGTCCACTCCCAGGCTTTGCCCCATTTAAATTGCGGTGCTGCGGCTTCCCACTCAAACTCGGTGGGCAGTCGCATACCTTTCCATGAAGCATAAGCATAAGCCTCGAAATAGCTGATATGGCAAACCGGCTGCCTGTCTTCTACCGGTTCAAGACCATTAAAAGTATAATTGTACCATTCGCCGTTAACCAGGTGCCAGTAAAGCGGCGATTGTATTTTATTGTTCTTTACCCAATCCCAGCCTTCGGCATGCCAGTGGCGGAAATCCTGGTAGCCGCCGCTGTTAATAAATTCCAGGTATTCGGCATTGGTCACCAGGTCGGGGCTGATCTCATAGGCATTCAGATAAACTTTATGGCGGCTCAGTTCATTGTCAAAACAAAAACCATCGTCCACATAGCCGATCTCATAAATGCCTTCCTCCATTTTAATGAACGGATCGCCGGTTTTTCTCACCTTCGGCGAATGATAATCATGCGAGTATGCCGGGAACAGGGGATTATGCCCTAAAATATATTTAATATCGGTATATAAAAGCTCCTGGTGCTGCTCTTCGTGATTGAACCCTAAAATCAGTAATTCCTTTATTTCGGGTGATGGTTCCACGCACAAGAAACGGCTCATTGCTTCATCTACATACTCGCGATAACGCATGATGTCGATAACCGTGGGGCGACTTAAATTGCCCCTGTCCGTACGGATAACGCGGTTGCCCACCGTTTCGTAATAGCTGTTGAAAACGTAATTGTAATCCGGATCAAACTCCTGGTAGCCCATAAAATAAGGCTTCAGAATAAATGTTTCGAAAAACCAGGTGGTATGCCCGATGTGCCATTTGGGCGGACTTACATCCACCACCGGCTGCACCACATAATCTTCTGTTTGCAGCGGCGCACAGATGGCTTCGGTATGTTTACGGACTTTAAGATACCGTTCAATAAGAGTTAGCTGTTGTCCGGTTGTGTAAACTTCAGCTGTTTCCATAGCTTATTTTTTATCGAGATACGTTTTTAAATCCGTGATAGTTTTAACATTCAAAGCCGCAGCTTGTTTTTGGCGCATCATTAAAGCATAGGCGTTATTAAACCCAATAGGCTGTAACCATTTCACCTTGTAGCGCCTTTCAAACTCTTGTTTGACGTAATTGTAGGTGGCTTTGTTACTGCCTTCAACTAAATTTACAACATTGGCGGGTGGCTGTAAAATTACCAATAGCCCTGTGCCGCTATATTCCGGATACAGGTCGATCTGGTTATTCGTGAGCGCATCAAAACAGATTTTTGTACCGCCAAGCCCCGTTTTGGTGGCTACATCATAATCGGTATACCCCTTTATCAGCATACTGTACATATTTGCCAGTATATATTGCTCGCCGAATATTTTTGAGCCGATGCGCACCACACCTGCACTACCGCCGCGACCGGGCTTCCACAGGTTTTTTGCAACCAGGAAGTCCTTAGCTACACGCTCCGGGCTTTCGTGAAGATAGTCGGTGCGGTAGTTTAATTCCGTCATGATACTATCATTAATTTTCCCGGCAAGCAGATTTAATGTTTTTTCCAGTTCAGGAAATTTCTGCAGGGCGTCGTCACGCACTATCGGTGCGGCATAGTAAGGCGGGAAAATATGTTTATCGTCTTTCAGCACAATCAGGTTAAAGGCCTTTAAGCGACCATCAGTAGAGTATCCGCTGATCACGTCCAGTTGCTTCTCATAAGCAGCTTTGTACATCACGGCGTCGCTGATCACGATGGTATGTATCTTTAGCCCATATTTACTGCGCAGGCCGAGGTTGCCATCCTGCCGTCCCATAAATTCCGGCGTAAAACCTGCCGTGAGCTTGCTGCCATAGGCTGAAGGGATGAAATAAAATGAAGCGAGGATGAAAAGCAGCAGTGGCAAAGTAGCAGCGGCAGTTTTAATCTTCTTTAAATTGATGTGTTGCAGTCTCGACAGCAGGAAATCGAATATGATTGCTAATAAAGCTGCCGGAATAGCCCCGGCCAAAATCATATTAGTATTGTTTAGCGATATGCCGCCAAAAATAAATTCGCCTAAACCGCCCGCGGCTATATAGGAAGCGAGTGTTGCAACACCCACATTAATTACCGTTGCCGTACGTATGCCCGCGAGGATAACGGGCATGGCCAGCGGCAATTCAACCTTAAGCAAAATCTGGCGGCGGCTCATGCCCATAGCAGTTGCAGCCTCTATTACGTTAGGATTAACTCCTGCAATGCCGGTATAGGTATTGCGTATAATGGGCAACAGTGCATAAAGCAGTAAAGCTATGATGGCAGGTTTTGGTCCGATGCCCAGCAGAGGGATCATGAAGCCTAACAGGGCGATGCTGGGTATGGTTTGTAATATACCTGCAACGCCCAAAACACCGCCGGATAGTTTTCTTTTGCGGGCGATGAGAATACCTAATGGCAGCCCAACCAGCACCGCCAGAAACAACGAAATAAACGTTAGCCCGATATGCTGCAGCGTTTGGGTGGCCAGCTTATCGCTTTGCTGGCGCACAAAGTCCCATAAGGTTTGCTGGTCATTCATGCGTCTGCTGTTTTTTATATTGATAAAATGCCGACATCAAGGCTTCAAATTCTTTTACATGATTGCCGTTGTTCTTGAGCTTTTCCATCACCGACCAAACGGACTCCTTTACATCAACCCCATTTATTTTCAGCCCCACGTCTTCCAGTAAAACAGATTTAAACTCCAACTGCAACCGCTGTTCTTCAAGAAAGCCTTTTACAAAGCTGTTTTTCGGTTTAAACAGCAAGTCAGCAGGTTTGCCTTGCTGAACTATTTTGCCTGCGTCCATCAGGCATATCCGGTTGCCCAGTTCAAAAGCTTCCTGTACGTCGTGTGTAACCATAATAATGGTTTTCTTTTTCAGTTCGTCGAGCTCTTTAAACTCTTTATGAATTTTTGACCGCGTAACATTATCCAGCGCGCCAAAAGGTTCGTCCATTAATAAAACAGGCGGATCCGCTGCCAGTGCCCGCGCCAAACCCACGCGCTGCTGCTGGCCGCCGCTTAGTTCGTTAGGGTAGGTGTGTAACTGGCTTTGGGAAAGATGCAGCTTTTCTAATAATTCGTGAATACGATGAACGATTCTCTTTTTATCCCATTTGAGCAGTTGGGGAACGATGGCAATGTTTTCTTCCACGGTATAGTGCGGAAACAGGCCATTATTCTGTAAAACATAACCGATACCCAAGCGTAAGCTCTCTGGCTTTTGTTCGAGAATATTATGTCCGTTAATAAAGATGGTGCCGCTTGTTGGTTCGATAATGCGGTTGAGCATTTTAAGGGTGGTGGTTTTACCTGAGCCGCTGGTACCGAGCAATACGAGCGTTTCCTGCTCCGCGACTTCAAAAGAAATACCGTCGACAGCCTTAACTTTTCCAAAGTGCCTGGTTAATGACCGTACGGATATCATTCAGGATCATATTAATTTAATGGAAGCTCCACATAAAATTCTGTACCGCCGCCATCTGCGTTTTTAAACCATATTTTACCGTCGTGCGCTTCTATTATCTGCTTTGTGATATACAAACCCAGTCCAAACGGTTTTTCGCCCTGCGTCCCATCTCGTTTCGACATGGTAAACGGATCGAAAATATTATCTTTTATTTCATCAGGTATGCCTATGCCGTTATCCTTTATTACGATCGTTACGGCGGCCGGTTCGGACGTCGTTTCTATCAGGATATTGCTGTTTTCCGGGCTGAATTTCATGGCATTCACTATCAGGTTATTTACTACCCTTTGTATTTTGTTCGAGTCAGCCTTTATCGAGCCGTTAAAATAGCTTTTTAATATAAGTTGCTGGTTTTTGTCTTTTGCCCTGAAATTAAGCAGGCCTATGCATTGTTGTAAGAACTCGTCCAGGTTAATATCTGTTTTTTTAAGGGTATGGTTTTGATCGAAATCCGTCTCCAATAAACCATTTATCAATTCCAGGCAGTTACGGCTGGATGCGCTGATAAGGTGGAGCAACTCGTCGTGCGTGCTGCTTTCTTCCATCATCATATCCGCAATATTACAGATGGCACCGATCGGGCTGCGCAGATCGTGCGCCACGACCTTGATCAGCTTTAAATAATTTTTGTTTACGGTATGCAACTCCTCTGTGGCCGACTCGGCCTGGTTGATCTGCAGTTTTAACAGTTGCTCGTTATGCTGTATTTTCTTGCTGTTGCGCCACAGAATAATGCAAATGGTTATTGTTAGTAAAAATGCTGCAAGTGCAAGGCCCAAGAGCCAAAGCCTGTCTGTAGCCTGTAATTTGGCCGATGCCAATTGCTGGTCTTTTACTGCGTATTCAATATAATCAATACCCGAATTACTGTTAATGGCCTGGGTAGCATCGTTAAGCGCAATCAGTTTTCTGCTATAAAAAAATGCCTTTTTTTCGTCGTTTTGCGTAATGTAAAAGTCGTACAATCTGCGGGTGAATAGCTGCACATAATAGTTATAGCTTTTATCCTGGGCTATCTGTACGCCTTGTTTGTAGTAACCGATGGCTCTGGCTGTATCACTGGCTACATATTGATCGCCTAAGTCGCTGATCATATCCAACGACATGTAATTGTAGTTGTTTGCCAATGACTTTTGCACGGCCTGCTGCAACATATTCAGCCCTTTTTCGCGCTCATGGTTACGGATAAGATAATCGGCCTCAACTTCGTCTATTGCGAGAAGTGTGCGCTTGTCATTATATTTTTTAGCAATTCGCCTTGCCTCATCAATATATTTCCGGGTAGATTTAGCCGGATTATTAGGGAAAATAATCAGGTAATTGACATACACCAGCGACATGATCGAATCGCGTTGCAGGCTCTTGCCGATCCCCAGGGCGTTATTAAAATTATCGATCATTTTTTTTTGCTTGCCCATATCGCTGTATAGCATGGCAATATTCATGTACGATTTTACAACGCCTGTTGTGTCATCTATCCTCATGTACAGCATGCGCGCTTCGTTGTAATAGCGAAGGCCTAACTGGGTATTCCCTTTCAGGTCGTACGCAATGCCGAGATTTTCGGCCGCAGCGGCCTTACCCCGGGTATAATCATGGCGATAGGAGATGGCCCTGGCCAACGCGGCATAATAAAAGGTGCTATCGGTATTGCGCTCATAAATAAGTGAGGCCAATCTGTTAAGGGCATCGGCATATTTAAGACTGTCTTTTATTCTGGGTAATTGCTTTTCGATACCTGCAATACTTTCCTGTTGAGCCATGCATAAGGTATGACACATCAGGGTACATAGCAGTAGCACCAACAGTTTTTTCATCCAGGTGTGGTTACAGATCAGGTTAAATCTCATTCTAAAATTACATGGAATTTATAGTAATAAGAAATATTACCGGCAATTTTATTATAAAAATGAATGAAAAGTTTAATCTTCGATACCCATAAAAAGATTATTAAGCGACTCGGAATACAATGGATGAGCAAATACGCAATAACGTATGCGGTCGTAGGTAATGTTGCCTTCCATAGCCATTTGCAGCACGGTCATGATCTCGCCGCCCTCGGGACCCAGAACCGCAACACCTAATATTTTTTTTGTTTTTGAATCGACAACCGCTTTCATAAAACCGCGTGTATCGCCGGTTTCAATAGCGCGGGCTACATGTTCCATCGGCAACTTGGCCACCTTAATGTCGAGACCCTGTTTCCTGGCCTCCTGCTCGGTTATACCCACTCGGCCTAATTGCGGATCGGTAAACATACAATAAGGAACCGGGCGATCGTGGGTATTCAGGTTTTGCCCTTCAATAATATTCCGGTAAACAATTGTATAATCGTTATAGGAAATATGCGTAAATGCCGGGCCACCTTTTATATCGCCTAAGGCATAGATGCCTTTAACATTGGTTTCCAGCTTTTCATTCACTTTTATATAGCCTTTGTCATCAACAGTAACACCCGTTTTATCCAGATCGAGCGCGTTGGATTGCGGTATGCGGCCGGCGGCAATCAGTACATGCGAGCAGGTTAGTGTTTGTTCTTTGCCGTTAATAACTACAGTCGCCAAAATGCCGTCACCCTGCCTTTTTACGCTTTTTGTTTCGGCGTTGGTATATATTTCAATGTTTTCCTGGTTCACGATATCAAGCATGCATGCAGCTACATCTTCATCCTCCTTACCCAGTATTCGCGATGTTCTTTCCAGCATGGTAACCTTACTGCCAAAGCGGCGAAACATCTGCCCGAATTCCATCCCGATGTAATTTGCGCCAATGATGAGCAAATGCTCAGGTACGTAGTCAAGATTGAGTATAGTGGTTGATGTAAGGTATCCGATATTAGCCAAGCCATCAATTTCGGGTATAAAGGTTTTCGCGCCCGCATTGATGAAGATGAGATCAGCCCTTAAATCTTCGGTGCCGCCTGAATTTAGTTTTACGCTGATGGTTTTTTCGCCTGTAAAGGCGGCTTCACCAAAAATAAGATCGAGGTTCGGTGTTTCTTCAATTGCTTTTTGCCCGCCATTGCGTGAGCGGAGTACAATATCATCTTTGCGTTCTTTTATGCGCGGCATGTTCACCTTAAAGCCTTCTACCGGTACGCCTATATCCACGCTATGCATGGCATTATAGGCAGCCTTGGCCGATGCAACCCAGGTTTTGGTAGGCGTACAGCCATCATTTACACAGGTGCCGCCAACCCAGCGCTTTTCAATGATCGCAGTCTTTTTGCCCGCCTGGGCCAGCTTTTTCGATAAGGGGACTCCTGCTTGCCCCGCACCGATAATGATAGCATCATAATGTTTCATGAGATAAGATAGTTCATAATCAGATAGATAAAGATAGCTAAACAAGTGCTACAATATATCAATGCTGTATCCCTATTTTTGTTTGCAGAAAGCCGGTTTACGGCAGTTCGAAAAAGATTTTAATTTTTTTTAAAGAATATTTTAAAATTAGTTTGAAAGGTATATCTTTGCAGTCCCAAAACAAAGGGAAGAATGGTCCATTCGTCTAGGGGTTAGGACGCAAGATTTTCATTCTTGAAACAGGGGTTCGATTCCCCTATGGACTACGTAAGGAGAAAGGTTATCAAAAGATAGCATTTCTCCTTTCTTTTGCCTCTAACTTCCTGTTAATCTTCATAATAAGCGATAGTGGCTGATTGATATAAGTGGTTCGATGTCCTATTGGAAACGGGAACAATCCTAATCCTAAGCCACCCCAATCTGAAATTATTAATATCCGAATTTCCAATCCTGCACCGAGCCTTTCTTCATTATTTTGCTGAAAGGGAAAAGCAGCATCTAACTTACCAGCATCTATTAAAGTCAGCCGCAAATGAACGCATAAAAGTATTCCTAAAAGAAAACCCAGGTATCGCCACCAGGATCAACAACGATCATATTGCCAGCTATCTGAATATGAACCGGACAACAATGAGCAGTGCATACGCGAAATTCAGGACTGAAGACCAAAACAATAGTTGATGCAAAAGCGCCCAAACGATCTCCTATACAAAAAATCCAATTAATTCTTTGTCGCATAGCCGACAATATAGTGCCGCCTAAACACCACCGAAATGTCCCGTGAACAACTTCAAAGAGTTCCTGACAGGACGTTCCGCCTTACAAACCCGTCCTAAAAAAAATAACTCGACAGAGCTTACTTGAACTCCGGTTTTATTGATAATTAAAATTTCTATATAAATTATTTTAATGTAAAAAGCGAAGCTTGGTATTTGAATGTGGTATCAAGCAATGATCTGCTTGAGAAAAAAGATGTCTTTTTTTTGCAAACCAGTTGTATCCAGAATTCCTGAGCGGTGCTGGTATCAATCCTAAAATGGTTGCGACGAATCTCCAAGGCTGACTCATCTGCTTTAAAATCATTATCCAAGCAGTGGACCTTTCGAAGAGCTGATTATTGACAACATAATACATTGTATCCATTTGCAATTCATTAACTCCATATTTGCGTAAAGATTCGATCGCAAATGATGATTGCAGAGCAGCAAAATAAATGGCATGGTTTGTTTCGTTTTTAAGTATGAACTGAACGGCCTTATTGCAAACACCGCAATCTCCATCGTAGAATAATATTGTTTTCGGGGTCATATAATCATTTGATAAAACAAAATTATAGAATTAATTTATCAAATTTTAAGGTGTTTATCGGCGCTTTATTGATTTCATCTATAGAAAATATTCGTTGATGTAAAATCTTAACGACTTATTGTCACCAATCCTATAATTGGTTAAAAAACATTTTTTTATGAAAAAATTATTATTCGTTGCCGCCCTTGGCGTAGGAGTTGCCTCATCGGTTTTTGCTGCTAACGCAAAATCGAACATCGGTTCTTTTTCTTCAAAACAATTAGCTGTATCTGGTAATGTTGTACCAGTTAGCTTTAGTGAGGTAGTTTCAAGTAGTACAACTACAACTACAACAACAACTACTACTAAAACTAACACTACAACCACAAAGACCAGCGGATCTTTTGCGGAGTAATGAAAAAAGCCCCCACCTGTGTTAAAGAGGGGGCTTTTGTTACAAAAAACAATTGATAACAAGTTAATAAAAGTCATTTTATGAAAAAAATATTATTCGTTGCCATCCTTGCCGCTGGAGTTGCGTCATCGGTTTGTGCTTCTAACCTAAAATCCTGTGTCGGCTCTTATTCACCTAATAAAATAAACCTCCAAGACAAGATCAAACCTGTTGGTTTTAACAACCAAGTATTAGGAGATCCCGAAAAAACAACCATTACAACTACCGGTGGCAACGTGATAACCACTAGAACAACAAGCTGAAGTGGCTTGACAGCACATTAACCTGATGTTTTTTTCATTTATACGATTGCCGTTTATATAAAATACAAATGGTATAAATTCTCAACAGCTTTTTGTCACATGTATCACTAATAAAAAAATAAGATGAAACAGTTATTATTTATCGCAGCCCTTGGAGTAACCGTTGTATCATCGGTTTTTGCATCCAACGTAAAAACAAGCATTGGCTCCTTTACCTCAAAACAATTGGCGTTACCTAACACAATCAAAACGGTAACTTTAGACGAGGGTGTCCCAACTCATGTTACCACGCAAACTACCGGTACGAGCCCAACGGATGGGCCTATCACAAAAGAGTCTGTGACCACTACCACTAGTGGGGCCTTTGTTGAATAGCCGCTTTTTAGAAATTTTAATACCCTAATCGTTTTATTATGCGATTCTTAATAATAGTAATGTCACTCCTGCTGCATCAGCAGAAGGACATACAACCCCAATCTGATCATCCACATCATGATTTTAGGTTCATTTACCAGTTTAATGATGATAAATATCAGCCCCTGAAAAATTATTTGGATGGGCAGGCTGGTTACACAGGACAAAAGATTAAAAAAGCCTTAATTTGGGATCATCTCGGCGCGTCTGAACTTAAACGAGATGAGAAGCTATTAATTCGTCTGGACAAGAATAAGGTGATTATTGAATGGTCAAACGACAAAGACAACAATGTATCGGTCATACTAGGACGGCTTAATCAACTGAAAGATGGTATTCTAAAGGTTGTACACGGATAATATAAATAGTACCATGAAAAGATTTTTTTTAGGTGGGTTTGTGTTGCTATTATTGCATTTTACTGTGATTGCAACCTATATCCTATCGGAAACCTTTCATGTCGACCGGGTACATGAATTAAGCAGTCGTTATGCTAATCCAGTGTTTGAGCAACATTGGGCGATGTTTTCCAACCCTGGTCATGCAGACATTTTCACCCTGTTACGATTTAGTGCTCAACATAACAACCGTGATACGATCATCTCGCCGTGGCTCGATATTACCAGCCCTGTAATTAAAAGAGGAGCCTTATTGTTCTCAGGTGATCAGAGGCTTTCCAAATATGTAGATGGTAGCGTAAATAACATTTTTGAAGCATTGGATGAAGGTCAAAGACACTTTGCCACCATTAAAGACACAGCCAAACGTGCCGAACTGGTTAAAAAGCATTGTATGCGAAGCACTGGTTACGAGAACCTGACCTGTTATGCCCGCCATGTTTACTCTCAGTTGTCGGGTACCAGTAATTTTAAGAATGTTAATGTATCAATTCGTATTATTATTTCTGAGTTTCCAAGCTTTGAACAAAGGCAACAACGTTTGAAAAGAACATATTCAGAAATCATTTTTCCAAATACCAAAATACTATGACCGTAAACCAACGTTCAACGGGAATCGGTTTGGCCCGGGCTGGTGTCTCATTTATACTGTTGAAAGATTTTATTATGTATCTCTATTATGCCGAAGATTTCTTCGGCTCGAAAGGTATTGTGTCTTTCTCCCATTATGTAACCTGGCTGCACCGAAACCATATGATTTGGTTGCAATTACCATTTAATAACCCTGCATTTACCTTTCTCTTTCTCACTTGCGGTTGCCTGTTAACCATTTGCTTCTTTTCTGATATCTACCCCACCATTGCCGGGATAATATTGAGTCTAATTTTAGTCGAACTGAAATTGCGAAATGTTTATATACTCGATGGAGCGGATAACGTTGTCGAAGTTGTATTGCCTTTTTTAGCAATAGCCAAAGGGAAGTCTGTTCTTAGGTTCAATATACCGCAGATTTGGCTCCATAATCCCGTTAACAGGGCATATCTGCGCGTAATAAGGATAATAGCAACCTATGGAGTACTCATCCAGGTTTGTTTTGTTTATTTCTTTACGGTGATTGCCAAATTGCACGAACCAATATGGCGTAATGGCACAGCTCTATATTATAGCCTCAGCAATCTCGAGTTCAGCGCCACACGATACAACGCCTTGCTCGCTAATAACAGCCTAATAGTATATAGCCTCACAATTTTTACGATCTTATGGGAAGCTTCATTCCCATTTGCAGTTTGGTTCAGACGTTTTCGGCTTCCTTTTTTGATATTGAGTGCAAGTATGCATATCGGCATCCTTGTTTTGCTTAGGATCGATAATTATTCTGTCTTAATGATCATTTTATATTTGTCGTTTATCACCAATTCGGAGTATGAAGGTATTGTTGCATTTTTTAGACGCAAACGTTTTCTTGTTAAGATGGCTGGTGTCGCGAATTTACCTGTAAAGGGGGGATGACCAAATATTTAATAACCTTAATTGGGTTGCTGATTTTTTCATCAATAGCCAACGCTCAGTCGACTCAATCTGGCGGAGTCGATGTCGTGGGCAATGTTGTAGAAAAGGCATCAGGTAAAGATGTGCCTTATGCTACCATATTTATTTCGAAAGCTGACGATTCTATTCAAACTGCGAGTGCCATGACGGATAGCATTGGGCATTTTTCCCTTCATTTATCTACTACCGGTATTTACATTTTGCGAGCCAGTGCGATCGGTTATGTGAACTCACGGCAATCAATTGAAATAACCTCTGGACAAAGACTGCCACAACTAAAGATTTATCTTCAGACTGATATTCACAGTTTGAATGAAGTACAAATCAAGGGCAAGCAGCCTTTGCTGACGCGTAGCGGTGAGAAACTGATTGTTAATGTGTCTGCCAGCTCGTTACTGAATAATAAATCAGTAACGGATATGCTGAAGTATTTACCAACGGTTAATGTTGGGATGAATAATGTTTTATCGATCAACGGAAAAATAGGCACACGGATATATATTGACGGCAAACCTGCTTTCTCAGACGATCCGCGTATGTTGCAGGGCATTAATGCAGGGCAGATAGAAAGGATTGAGATTATCAGCAATCCATCTTCCAAATATGAGGCGGAAGGCGCTGGTGGGATCATTAATATCATTTTAAAAAGATCGAAGACAAATGGTTTTTCAAATGAATTAAATAATACAGAGACCGTCGGCAAATACTATTCACAAAGTAGCGGTGACAATTTTTCTGTTCAGTCCAATCAGATAAGAATTTATGGCAACCTGAGTTATACGGTCAATAATCAGATACAATACCTTCAAAATTCAAGATATGTTTCTTTATCTAATGATCTTTTTGTAGGGTCTGTAACGCAAAAGATAAGTAATCAAACTCCATTTGCGCGTATTGGTATCGAGTTTACACCAACTAAAAATCAGGTGTTCGATTTTTCCGTAAGTGCACTTCACGTAAATGAGCATATACCGCAATCCGGTAATATTTTTTTTTCTAATCCTCCTTACCCTGTGGATACCGTTTATCGCAGCCATCCCGATACGAAGAATACATTATCAAGATATGGGATCAGCTTGAACTATGATTTGAAACTGGATACCATGGGGCAGAATTTCACAGTTTCGGCTGATGCCAAAGTGGTGCATAACCATTCTGCTACTGACCTTTTAACGCAATTTTTGGACATTTCAGATACCGAACTCAAACCCGACGAACAACTGCTCAGTAATACACCATATGATATAACCCTATTGGGGGTGCAGGCTGATTATGTTTTGCCTATACATCATTACATGACTGTTAATGCGGGCCTTAAAACAGCGAATATAGATTCGAGGAATAACAACCAATTTTACAATGTTGTGAATGGCGTATTCATTCCCGATTTGGGACAGTCATTTCGTTACCATTATAAGGAAAATATTACTGCTGCTTATATCAGCTTCAATGTGGTTTTTAACAGTAAGATAAATTTAACCGCCGGTGGCCGACTGGAACGTACCGGAGCTTTTTCTGTGGTAGATGATACGGCAAGTGCATATCGGAGAAAATATTATAATTTTTTTCCTAATATAAACCTAAACTATAATCCAGAGGCCGATCAGTCGATATCTCTAACTTATAGTAAGCGTATTGAACGCCCCAGATACCAAGATCTTAACCCCTTTGTGTTTTACATCGATTTGTATGATCGTTTGCAAGGCAATCCTGAACTGCAGCCACAAATTACTGATAGTTATGAGCTTAACTATTTATACAAAGGCGCTTATAATATCAATGTGTTCTATTCTAATGCCAAAAGTGTAATGCTGCCGATTACGCTAAGTGACGGCATTATCAATATTACACAAATGCGAAATTTATCGCAGAATAAAACAGCGGGCGTTAACCTCACTATCCCAATAGATATTTTTTCTATTTGGCATGTCGATAACAATTTATCTGCCTTCAAAAGTAGTTACAGTACCAGCGTGGATGCAGGGAATTTTTACAACAAGCAAACATCCTTCCGCGCAACAAGCACACATTCTTTTAAGCTGCCCGGCGATTGGAGCTTTTACATTTCAGGTACCTATAATTCTCCCTTTGTACAGGGTATTTATCATACAGGAAATATATACTGGCTAACAGCAGGTTTACAAAAGTCTCTGAAAAAATCTGGCTTATCATTTGAATTTACGGCCGATGACATATTGAAAACCTTCAAAGAAATAGATGTCAGTAATTTTCAGGGGCAGCAGATCAGGTCTGTAATGACACGTGATAGCCGTACATTTTCATTGTCTGTGGTTTATAAATTAAAAAAGGGAAAAGAGAAAAAGAAAACCGATTTTAATAGTCCACTACAAGATCAGACGAAAAGATTGTAAATTAGCTGCACTAAACTTATCGCAGTGCACTTTTACAATTTTTTCCAGGTATTGGTACTTCGCTCGCCTGTATTTTCCCAGTCAGAAAGAAGTACAGCCCGACTAAAAACATTGCTAGTAACCGAAGCTTTTCAACAAGCTATTCACACAGCAGCTCCTGTTTTTTATAAAGCGCTTGCAGAGAAGAATTTTGATTTCAACAGGCTGACTGTTCGTGAACAACATACATTATGGGCCTACTTCAATCGTATGAGTAACAGGCCTACGCCTTTTGGTTTCTTTAGTGGCTTTACCGCACTTACCTGGGGACATGATAGCCCTCTCAAAATACAATCAGCCGAGGCATTTATTACTCCAGGCTTTGAAACCTTGATTGAAAACAAGCAAGCTACCGACAGCATAATAACCTATCACCTCAATCAGACGATATATCAGGTTGGAGGAGAACTAAGATTTATAGGTTCGGAAATTGGTGCAACTGATCATGTCAGAGAATTTAGTCTGCAATCTGTCGATGGCAGTCCATTAATGGCTGAACTGATCAAATTTTGCGTAGAACCACGTACTGATGCAAGTCTGGTACAATTTCTAAAAGAACAAGGAGTGACCCTTACCGATGCGAATGAGTTATTATCTGCGTTGAAAAATATGCAATTCCTGCTTCCGGATTCAATCCCCGGCATTATTGGACAGGATTATTTTAGACAAAGCTTTTTCAGGATACCAGGCTTATTTAACGACACGGGGGACAAGATACCTCCGGAAGTTGTTAAACGATTGCTTGAAGTGCATTCTGCAGTATATGTTAATCAACGATGGCAGGTTGAGGGAAGCCTGGAGATTAAATTACAGTCGCCTATTTTAAAAGCTGTAGATGCTCTCATTGCACTAAGCACCGGTACAGAAAATGAATCTATGAAGCGTTTTGTTGCGGCATTCTCCGAAAAATATCCCGGTCAACTTTTGCCGTTGATGTATGTGCTTGATCCGCAAACGGGCATCGGTTATGGGACCTTACCGGCAGATTTTCAATCCTCATCTCCATTATTGCATTTGCTGGGTGAGTCTGCTGCCGATAAAAACACGGTTTTCTGGGGAGCCACTCATCGATTACTATTGCAAAAATGGAGTTCTGCTAAAAACGATGTGATAGAACTGGACCAGAAAGATATTGCCTCATTACGTCAGGGAGCAGAAATAGCTAAACTGCCTTCAACTATAGCTGTTTTATTCCGGCTAACCGCTAATGGCATATGGCTGGAAAGTACAGGTGGCGTTAGTGCATCAGCACTTTTTGGGCGCTTTACACATTTTGATGATGACATCTACAAATTGTGCAGGCAAATAGCGCAAAAAGAACAGGAATATGAACCAGATTCTATTTTTGCAGACATAGCGCATTTTGACGACTTGCATACTGCAAATATCAGCCGCCGCCTTAATACATATGATTATGAAATACCTGTCTTAACAGTTTCCCGGCAGGAGTCGAAACAACAGGTACTACTTTCTGATCTGATGGTGACTGTAAGGGGCAAGGATGTGATATTGTGGTCAAAACGCCTTCAAAAAAGAGTGATACCACGGCTGACTTCTGCATACAATCACGAGCGGAGCGCACTGGCTGCTTTTCGCTTTCTTGTGGATGTACAGGCATGGCAAAGGCGTGTCAATCTCAATCTGGAATTAAGCTTACTTTTTCCCGATATGCCAAGCTACCCTCGCGTGCAATATGGCGACTGTATCCTGTATCCTAAAACCTGGATCATCGACCATAAGAGCTTCAATGGGAAATTTGATGCTCTGCAATCTACCGAACTCTTAAACATATTACAGGAAAGGGGAATACCAGAGCGAATAATTCTAACCCAGCGAGACCAGCAATTGGTTATTAATACAGCACTTCAAGAAGATATCAGTTTTCTTTGCCATTTCATCCGCAAAAATAAACAAACCATACTGAAGGAGGATTTAGGTTTAAACCCGATTGCGGTACAAAACACAAACGGGATGCCTATGTCTGCCCAGTTTGCTGCTGCTGCTTATCTCTCAGAGATACCTCAGTCAATCCGTACATATGCCATGCCGCAACCTTTACTTAAGCCAGTTCGCCATGTGCCGGGCTTAAATTGGCTATACCTGAAGCTATATGTTCATGAAAATCAAGCTAATGAATTGCTGACGGAAAGTGTTAATAGGCAAATGATCAATCTTCGCAGAAAAGGCCTTATCCGAAGCTGGTATTTTATACGTTATCGCGACCCTGACCATCATTTGCGTATCCGTCTGAAAATTAACAAGAGAGCTTCGCAATGCATATTTGAAATTATACTCAAATTCAATCAGTCACTCCTGGAGCGGGATCAAGTACAACGAATCCAATTCGATACATATGAACCGGAGATCGGGCGATACAGTACAATGCATATGAACGATTTTGAAGAAATTTTCGCGATAAGCAGCCAGATGGTCATCCGGCAATTATCCAACAATTCACACGAGGAAACATTGATTTGCGTGACAGTTGTTTTCATCAGGAATGTAATGCAAGCAGCCGGAATAGATGTAAAAAAAAGATTGAGCTTCTTTAAAAATGTAATTAACGCTTTCATGCAAGAATTCAATGTCGGGCGCAATTTCCGTATCACTGCTGATCGCCAGTTTCGTGAACTTCGGCAACATATCGCTCTTGCCATCGCCAAGCCCGGTGAACAAAGAAATAGCCTGCCGCTATCACTACAAAAAAAGCTGATCTATCTTCGTAATAATACTCAGCCAGAGGCTTTTGAGCGGCATTTAGCAGATATCATCCACATGCATGTAAACAGATTGTTTAATGCCGGGCAACGGAAATATGAGCTGACCGCATATTACATGGTATGTAAATATGAAGAAGCTGAAGCCGGGAAGCAACGACATCGGGAAAAAGTTCAGCTTTCGTAAGCAACTGCTACAGGATGTAGTTCACTTTTTTTAAGTTCAATATCTAATCGAACCATGTATATGTCATCGCTTGCCTCACAAATGAGTAAGTGGTTTCCGGGGTAATTTAATTCCAGGCGTTTTTTTGCATTTTCTATGCCAATACCTTGGCTTTCTTTATATCCACTGGTGTTGACCAGGTTGCTGCATCTAAATTTCATATGGCCATCCTTACAATGAAGTAAAATAGAAGCGGGTATAGATGGATCTTTAAGGTTACCATGCTTAAATATGTTTTCTATAAATGTTATGAGCACTAATGGGATAATGTAATCATTTTCATCACTTAGTTCTACCTCAAAGATTACATTTAGCTGGTTGCCAAACCTAATTTGGTTTAGCCTTATTAGATTAGTGATCTGGGTTATTTCGGTTTTAAGTAGCACCTTCCCATCTATAGTTTTATTTGTGAGTGCGTACCGCATCATATCAGAAAGTAAAAGTATTGCTTGTGAAGTTTCTTCAGACACCTTTCTTACGGAATTATATATAAAGTTAAGCGTATTAAACATGAGGTGAGGATTCAATTGTGACTGTAAGTGTAAATTACGCGACGTGATTAAGTCCTTTTCCAATTCAATGCGTCTAAACTCACTCCGTAGTTTGCCATTCTCTAAGTCCATTATCTGGCGTCGTTGCGACATAGTGTTTTTGATAAACCAATACGCTGTGCTAAAAGCTATAAAATAAAATCCCCGATATATGGCCTGTGATAAAAATACTTTGAGGGCTGGTACGCTGGACGGTTTGTAGATACTTTCAATTACCAGTAATTTGGTGAGGCCGGCCTCGAATAGTAAATAAACGACCAGTTCACACACAATAAGCAATAGCAGCCCACGAAGCTTACGAGCATAGGGAACTTTTGTGATCAGATAGAAGTTAGTATAAAACAATAAAATATTTAGCAGATAGTGTGAAGCATAATCCCATAGATTGCCCAGCGAACCTACTACAACATATAAATAAGAGATTTCATAAGCAATGAAAGCTGTCCAGGCCAGAGCATGGTAATAAATATGTCGGACAGCTATTTTTCTCATAAGATTAAGTTCAATTATCTATAGATTAAGCTCAGTCGTGTAATTCTTTTTTTTTCGCAACTAACATCTGGTTAATTGGGTGAAAAAGAACTATGAAGCCCCAAAAAAGTGTAAAAGTCGATTTAAAATTCAAAAAACTATTCAAGTTTACCCATCTTAACCCATTAAATCAAAGCGAGGGTACTACTGATCCAACTATTACGGTAACTACTACCATTACACACGTGACTTATAATAAGTAAAGAAGCACAAAAATTACCAAATATTAAAA
>JBQCIS010000269.1:0-33351 GCA_051953515.1 Mucilaginibacter sp. | reverse complement strand
GTGTTGGAGCGCCTGGCTTTTCTTTCGTTAGGTAAAGGCCGCACCGTTTTGGTAGACAGTTATTTTAATAACGAGCACCGCCAGGATATAACCGGCCGCACTATTTCATACCATTACAAATGGGATGAGCAAACCAATAATGGTTTCTCTTTCTTAGGGCATGTTTTTAACAACTACGGCATTAAAACCGCTACGCTTTATCATGCACCAACCACCGCTAACCTTAAAAATGCCAGCATCTACATCATCGTCGACCCGGACATTCCGAAAGAGAACCCCGACACAAAATATATAGAGGAAAACCACATTAAAGCGATAAGCGAATGGGTGAAAAACGGCGGCGTTCTGGCCGTTATGAATAACGATACCGGCAACGCGGAGTTCGTTCATCTGAATAAACTACTGGCAAAATTCGGTATGCAGTTTAATTACGACAGCCGTAACAATGTAAAAGGTGCGCAATTCGAAACCGGTGCAATCCACATCCCGCAAGGTAACGAGATATTCAAAAACGCGAAAAAAATCTATATGAAGGACATCGCTACCCTGCATGTTACTTCGCCGGCCCATTCGGCATTGTCGGACAAGGGCGACGTGATCATCGCGGTAGCTAAATATGGCAAAGGAACTGTTTTTGCCGTTGGCGACCCATGGTTTTATAACGAATACACTGATGGACGTAAATTAACGCAAGATTTTCAGAACTTTACCGCGGCCAATGATTTTGTTAAATGGCTGATTGAACAAATACCTGAAAAATAATGCGCTGTAAATACCTGATCTTGTTATTGTGCTGCTCCATCATTTTCAAGGCAAACGCACAAATTGCCACATTAAAAAATTATGATCTTGAATGGAAAAGCCAAAGCAAAAACTCAGGTGAATCCATGCCCTGCGGTGGCGGCGATATCGGTCTGAACGTTTGGGTAGAGAATGGCGAACTTTATTTCTACATTTCCCGCAGCGGCACATTTGATGAAAATAATACTTTTCTCAAGTTGGGCCGTGTAGGCATAAAACTCTCCCCTAACCCATTTTCAGGCACTGAATTCAGTCAGGTTTTGCACCTGGAAGACGGCTCGGTTATCATCAACGGTAAAAGCGGCGATGCTGATGCGAAGGTAAAGCTATGGGTGGATGTTTTCCGGCCCGTTATTCATATTGAAATAAATAGCAACCAACCCATAAAAACCGAAGCTGATTATGAGAGCTGGCGCTATCGCGACCGTGCATCCAACGGTCTCGAAAACAATGAGAACTCGCGTAAATGGTCTAAAAACGGTGTGGTAAAAACGCTAAGGGACAGCATCAGTTTCAGGGACAACTCAGTGGAGTTCTGCCACCAGAATCAAGACAGTACGGTGTTTGATGCTACCGTACATGAGCAGGGGCTGGATGCCGTAAAGGGCGAAATGTTTAACCCGTTAAAGCACCTCGTCTTCGGCGGGGCGATCAAAGGTAAAGGCTTAAAACCCGCCGGAACCTACGATGGCAAATACGAAAGCACCGATTTTAAAGGATGGAGATTGCAAAGCACCAAAGCGGTTAAATACCAGGATATTGCCATCTACCTTAATACAAGCTATATCTCGTATGCCGGCTCCTGGCAAAGTAAACTGGATAGTGCAGAGCGCGAAGCCATCAGCCATCAAAAAGAAGCATTATCAGCCACACAAAACTGGTGGAAACAGTTCTGGCAGCGTAGCTTTATAGCTATTGATGCAGATAAGCCCGATACTGCCGGCAAGCAATGGCAGGTTGGTCGCAATTATCAGCTGTTCAGGTATATGCTGGGCTGCAATGCTTACGGCACTTACCCAACTAAATTTAACGGCGGCTTATTTACTTACGATCCCGAGAACGTCAACCCGACATTCAATTTCACTCCCGATTTCCGTAACTGGGGCGGTGGTTTGATGACTGCCCAAAACCAACGGTTGGTTTACTGGCCCATGCTAAAAAGCGGGGATTATGACATGATGAAATCCCAGTTCGATTTCTATATGCGTTCCCTGCACAATGCCGAACTGCGCAGCAAAGTATATTGGGGACATGCCGGCGCATGTTTTACCGAGCAAATAGAGAACTTTGGTCTGCCAAATATGGGCGAATATGGACTAAAACGTCCCGCCTACTTTGATAAAGGCGTGGAATATAACGCCTGGTTGGAATACACCTGGGATACCGTATTGGAATTTTGCCAGATGATGATGGAAAATCAAAGGTATAACGGCACCGATATCCACCAATACATTCCATTTATTGAAAGCTGCCTAACTTTCTTTAACGAGCATTATCAATACCTTGCACGGCAGCGCGGTATAAAAGCAGTTGATGGCGAGGGGCATCTTGTCTTATTCCCCGGTTCAGGCGCGGAGACGTATAAAATGGCATATAACTCCACCTCTACCATATCTGCACTGCAAACTGTGCTGACTACTGTACTGCAACTTCCGCATGATTACCTGACCGATTCGGCGCGTAAAACCTGGGAAACAATGCTTAAACGCATCCCACCTATCAATTTCAGGGAGTTTAACGGACACAAAACTATATCGCCTGCCCTGTTGTGGCAGCGTATCAATAACGTAGAAACCACGCAGCTGTACCCGGTTTTTCCGTGGGGTATGTATGGCGTAGGCAAGCCGGATTTAGATATAGCCATCAACACATGGAAATATGATACGCTGGCGCTGAAATTCAGAAGCGGTGTGGGATGGAAACAGGATAATATCTTCGCTGCGCGAATGGGCCTTACCAGCGATGCGGCAAAGCTTACCCTCTTTAAATTAAAAGATTCAGGCAGGCGTTTCCCTGCATTCTGGGGACCGGGCTTTGATTGGGCCCCTGATCATAACTGGGGCGGCTCGGGCATGATTGGCTTACAGGAAATGCTGCTGCAAACTAATGGTAAGCAGATATACCTTTTCCCGGCATGGCCAAAGGATTGGAATGTGCACTTTAAACTCCATGCACCTTATAATACAACGGTAGAGGCAACACTGAAAGACGGAAAGGTTACTTCGCTTATTGTGCTGCCAAAAGAGCGCGAAAAGGACATTGTTATAATGAACAGATAACCTTCATCCACTTATAGCTAAGAGTATTACAGGTCATGCCCGCTCCCAAACGGAAACCTGTTTACCCTGCCATGGGAATGATCGCAAACAGAAAAATTGAGAAATGTGCGGGGTGGCGGGGCATGATGGCTGTGAGTTTCCGGCTTAATAGTCTCAGTCTTGCCAGGCTGAACAACTATCTTAGTAGTTTTCTTCTTCATGACGACTAACTTTATTTTTTAAGGAATATACAATCGGTATAATAAAGTTACAATCAAATTCACCGATTTGCAATAGCATTTTTTAAGAAAATAGGCGATAAATTTACACCGATGTACGATTTTGAGCTACAACCACCTATTCTTCCCGATAAAAAAACGGATCTGGACAAATACTTTAATAACCTGTTTACTGATGGCACCCCCGCGTTTCAAAAACTGGCGTATGAATTGCAGCGCGAATTTCGTTTCGGCGGCTCGCCTGATGTAAATCATATTCATATCGATCGTACCCGATTTGATGCAGATAAAGGTACAGGTAGCTTTCGCGTTGTGCTGGATATCGACTTCACCTTCGGCTGCGAAGATGTACGGACAAATAAACCAGATCAAACATCAGAATGGACCTTCGCATTAGATGCCATTAACCATAAGCTTCTCTTTTACGGCTCGCCCTATGCTCACGAACGCAGTACCGCTGATGAATTTTGATTAAGAACCTATATTGAATAGTTTATTCGCTAACCCTCCCGGGCTATTTATTTTAGTTGAGTATATAATATTTTATAATAGTTAAATAATTTAAAATATCTTAGCTAACAAAGCAATTATAAACAACGCAGATAGTACATCTCTTCCGGATAGTTAATAAACTATTGCGGAATTGCTATAACTATTCCCCTAATGAGAATGATACGCGAAATACGGCTGGCTATATTATTTTCGGCAGGGCTGCTTTTTTATAATACAAATTACACTTGTGCGCAACAGGTAAAATACCTGGGTATTGAACAGGGTCTATCAAACAACTCCGTCACCTGCATCTATAAAGACCATTATGGCTTTATGTGGATAGGCACGTATGATGGCTTAAATAAATATGACGGCGATATATTTAAAACCTATCGCAATATATGGGGCGATAGCACATCGCTGGGGCATAATTATATCAGTGCCATCGCGGGAAATAGCAACACCATTTTTGTAGGCACACAAAAGGGTGTATCATGTTATGATTATAGCCACGCGCATTTTTTTCCGCTAAGTTTTGTACCACTGCATGATACGGTTAGCCATCGAATCGATGTAAATGTCAACTCCCTCATTACAGATAGAAACGACAATATATACATAGCAACAGATTATACCGGGCTACTTGTATACAACACCCTGCGCAAGAAATGCCATCAAATAGCAGGTATTAATGGCAAAAGCGCATACAGTGTACAGGCATTAACCATCTCTCATAATGGATGCATATTCGCTTTTATTAAAAATACCGGTTTATGCATATTTAATCCTGCTACAAACCGCTTGCAACTTCTCAATAATGATGTAAGCGCGGCAAGCTGCCTGCTTGAAGATAAAAGCGGCAATGTATGGATAGGCACTGAAAACGGGCTTTACATCCTCAGATCTGGTGAAAAAACTCCTGTTAAATTTGAAGGAATAAAGAATAAACTAACCAGTAACAATATCACCGATCTTAAGCAGGACGAGAAAGGCAACCTATGGATAGCCACCAATGGCGGCGGCGTAAATATCCTGAATAAACAAACAGGAATACTATCGTATTTTATTCCGGGCCACGAACAGGGCGCATTGCGGAGCGGAGCAATAAGCGGCATTTATATAGACGATCAGCACCGCAAATGGATAGCAACCCTGCGCGGCGGTATAAATATTTTCGACGATATAAATAAACCATTTGCGCTGTTTACGCATGATCCGTTCAATGCAAATAGCGTGATCAATAATTTTATCCTATCCTTTTGCGAAGATCAATACCATAACATCTGGATAGGCACCGATGGAGGAGGCTTAAGCTATTGGAATACGCATACCAATCAATATTCCAGTTTTGTACACAGCACCGATCCGTCATCGCTTACAAGCAATTTTGTTGTCAGCATATTAAAGGACTTTAAAAACCAGATATGGATAGCAACCTTTAGCGGTGGCATAGATGCGTATAATCCGCAAACACGGTCGTTCAGGCATTACAGTTGCTTTAATACTGCAACAGGAAATACCGACAAAAACCTTTGGAAATTATACGAAGATGCTGAACATAATTTATGGGTTGGTTCAACACGTGGAGATGCATTATATGTTTATAACCGGCAGGCAGACCGATTTGATCTGTTCGATCCCCGGCTTACAAATATCCACACCATTTTTGAGGATAATTTGCATACCCTTTGGGCCGGAAATTACACACAGCTCATTAAGATAGATAAGCTGCATAAAAATCATCAGTACTATAATATCGGCTATACCATCAGGGCAATTGTGCAGGATAAGAACCAAAATCTATGGCTTGGTACTGGCGATGGCGGGTTGCTGCTATATAACCGGCAAAACAATACTTACAAAAGATATACCCAGGCAGATGGCCTGCCCAATAACACCATCCTGAATATACTGGTTGACGACAATAATAACCTGTGGTGCAGTACTTACAATGGCCTTACGGAGTTTGTTTCAGCAACCGGCAGATTCATTAATTACAGTGTTCCCGACGGATTGCAAAGTAACCAGTTCAATTATAATGCAGCATTAAAACTGAGTTCAGGCAACATGCTCTTTGGCGGCATCAGCGGTTTTAATATGTTCAATCCTGATAGTATAAAAACTACTGCTTCTCAGCCAAAATTAACCATTACCGACTTGAAAATTGGCAATACCATAACCGAAGGCGGTAACGAATACACAAATTTTAAGCCTGCGGTGGCCTTAAAACGCATAACACTTCCTTATAATCAGGCTACACTGGCGGTTGATTATACGGCGCTGGAATATTCATCGCCCGATAAGATCAAATACGCCTATTACCTGCAAGGCTGGGATCATGGATGGAATTATGTTGGCAAACTAAAAACCGCTTATTACACCCGCTTAAGCGAAGGGAATTATATATTAAAAATACGGGCAACCAATACCAAAGGTGAATGGATGCGTGAGGAGCTGGATATCCCTATAAAAATACTCGCACCATGGTACCGCACCTGGTGGGCTTATTTGCTGTACATACTCATTACTTCGGCAGTGATCTATCGGTTCTGGTTATATCGTATTAAACAATCCAAACTGAAATTTGAGGTACAATTGGCCAATATCAGGATGGAAAAGGAGAAAGACCTGAATGAAAAGAAACTGGCCTTCTTCACCAATGTATCGCATGAGTTCCGCACCCCGCTTACGCTGATCATCAACCCTATACAAGACCTTCTTAAACAATCCGGCGAAAAAAACGAAGATCTGAACGTTATTTATCGTAACGCCCGCCGTTTACTGGGCCTGGTTGATCACTTGCTGTTATTCAGGAAAGCGGAAAGCGAAAATGCACAGATGAAGGTGAGCAAAATAAATTTCGTAACACTCTGTTCAGAAGTTTTCATGTGTTTCTCGCAACAGGCCAAACTGAAAAAAATAACCTATACGCTTGAACATGACAGTGATTATATTGAAGCCTATGTTGACATAGAAAAGATAGAAATATCACTGTTCAACCTTATTTCGAATGCCATAAAATTTACACCTGATGGCGGCAATATTAAAATATCCATTGAAGAAGATGACCGGAATATTTATGTGAATATTGCGGACGACGGCATCGGTATAAACGCTGATATTGGTGATAAACTTTTCGACAAATTTTACCAGGTAAAGGATAAAAACCTGTTTAAAACGGGTTTTGGAATAGGCTTATACCTGGTGAAGGTGTTTATTAATAACCATAAAGGCAATATCAGCTATTATAACAATGCCAATGGAGGTACAACTTTTGTAATGAGCCTGCCAAAAGGCAACAGCCAATTTACCTCAGAGCAATTGTACGAAACGCATTCGTTCGACCTTAACCATATCAACGAACTTATTGACAATGACAATAAAGAAGTGGTAGAGGAAGAACAAACCAACGACCTTGAATTACTCATCTCGAACAAGCAATCCATCATCATCATTGACGATAATGACCAAATACGCGGATACATAAAGAAGTTATTGCAGCACGATTACACCGTTTTTGAAGCCTGCAATCCCAAAGATGGCCTGGAAACCATCAAAAAATACCTGCCCGATCTGATCATTAGCGACATAGTAATGGAAGAAATGAGCGGCCTTGATCTTTGTAAGTTGATAAAGCAGGATACAACCATTAACCACATTCCGATTATACTACTTACCGGGGATGCCACGCCGGAGGTTATGCTGAAAAGCATGGAAGAGGGCGCAGTTGACTTCCTTAAAAAGCCTTTTGAAAAAGAAATATTTATTGCCCGCGTAAAAAGCGTGCTGCGCAGCAAGGCCGAACTGCAGAACTATTTTTATAAGGAGATTACGCTAAAGAACAATACGCGGAATATTTCTGACGAAAACAAGGACTTCCTTTACAATTGCATTGAGATAATTGAAAGAAATCTTACTGATGCAAATTTTGATGTGGATATGCTGGCCAAGTCGCTATTTATCAGCTATCCTACCCTGTTTAAACGGTTAAAAGCCATAACCGGGCAGTCCGTAAACAACTTTATCCGCTTTGTGCGGTTGCGTAAGGCTGCTGAACTGCTGATTCAGACCAACTGCAACGTGAACGAGGTTGCCTACCAGGTTGGGCTTAATGATACCAAATACTTCAGGGAGCATTTTAAAAAACAATTTGGCGTAAACCCGTCTGATTTTATCAGGAAACACCGGGCTAATTTCCAGATCGCCCATAACCGGAGCGACTTTGCGAATGCATCTTCACTAAAATAACTTTCCTACTAAAACGAATTACTGAAAATCATTCCTCAAGCTTTTCAAGCTCTATTTTACAACGCTTTAAACAGCACACTGCATTTTACGCCGGAAGTATTTTTACTACAACGTTTGATGAAGAAAATTTTAGTTTTTTACCCCCTATAATTTACAGTTTTACCCCCTTCTTATTGTGCTAAATTCCCCGTTATTCGTTTTTGTTAAGCGACTGAAATAGCCCTTCCGCGGCTACAAAACCAATTAAAGACCAATTAAACCAACGTGATGAAAAAGTATTTTTTGCGTGTTTAAACAACACGTGTTTTAAACTTTTCTGCGCCATGCGCTGAAGAAAGTTTAATCAATTATTAAACAATTCACCAAAAACCAATAATTATGAAAAGAAAATTTACGCTATTAATTTACCTCACTTTTTTATGCTGTATGGTGCTATGCAGTGTAAACTATGTTTATGCGCAAGACCAATCGTTCACGTTTAAAGGACGTGTTGTTGACGAAAAAGGAAACGCCTTGCCTGGTGCTACAGTTAAAGCAAATGGCACAAAAGAAGCTACAACAACCGATGTTAACGGTGCATTTAGCATCAAACTATCAGGAAAAGCTACATTAACCGTTTCGTTCGTGGGGTTCGTTACCCAAAATATTGAAGTCGGCAGCGCTAAAAATAACATCACCATAACGTTGAGCGAAAGCGGCCAGCAACTGAACGATGTTGTGGTAGTAGGTTACGGCACACAACGCCGTGCGGATATTACCGGAGCTATTGCCGATATACCCAAGGCACGTCTGTCACAATTGCCTGCAACGAATATTTTGCAAAACCTTGAAGGCGCTGTAGCAGGTGTCACCATTTCCACTCAGTCGTCTATACCTGGCATGCAGCCAACCGGGCAGGTCAGGGGCCGAAATTCAATTGGCGCTTCTAATTTACCCTATGTAGTGGTGGATGGCATACCGCTTAGTCAGAGTGGCGGTTCATTAAATGACATTAGCCCTAACGATATTGCTTCGATGGAGATCTTGAAAGACCCATCTGCCGTAGCAATCTATGGCGCAAATGGTTCAAACGGTGTTATACTCATCACCACCAAACGCGGCAAAACAGGCAAACCAGTTATTAACTACAATGGTTATGCTGGCCCCGAAGGTTGGTCGCACGTGCTTACCCCGCGTACAGGGCCGCAGTATATTCAAAAATATGCCGATTATATGAGCCAAACCGGGCAAACACAAACCAGCCTTGTACCAAACTATTCTGAGCTACCTAATTACCAGGCCGGTAAAACAATCGACTGGTTAAAAGCGATTTCTCAAAACGGTTTTATCAATGATAATAACCTTAACATCTCCGGCGGATCAGAAAATGTTAAATATTTTGTTTCAGGCGACTACATGAAGCAACAGGGCGTGATCAAAGGGTATCAATATCATCGCGTTAGCTTCCGCAGCAACCTGGATGTAAATCTGACAAGCTTTTTAACCGTTGGTACCAATATTTATTATGCTAATAATAATACCGATGGCGGTCAGGCCGATATGGAACTCGCAACACAAATGAGCCCTTATGGCAATGAATACAATGCAAATGGCACTTATGCTATTTATCCCATGTATCCTGAGTTGTTATATACCAACCCGATGTTAGGCCTTACCACCACGCAGATAAGACGCGTGAATGATTTGAGCGGTAATGGTTATGCTGAAGTAAAATTTGGCGGAGTATTGAAGGGCCTAAAGTATCGCCTGAATGCCGGTTATAACTACGTGCCAACCCGTAACGACTCTTATGCCGGTCGTTTGGATAATGTGCCACTGGGTTCGGCAACTACAACTAATGCAGAGACGAATTCATACACTATCGACAACTTATTATATTATATCAGAGACTTTGGTAAGAACCATATCGATTTCACTGGTCTTTACAGTTCCCATCAGTCTAATTATCTTTGGAACACCGCAAACGCCACAGGTTTCATAAACGATGCCGACTTGTTTTATAACCTCAGCGCAGGCGCTACGCAATCAGCCAATTCATCGGCATATAGTACATCATTGCGTTCGCAAATGGCCCGTTTAGTTTACAGCTATGATAACCGTTACGTTATTACCTTAACAGGACGTCGGGATGGCGCTTCGGTATTTGGAGCCAGTACTTCTAAATACGGCTTTTTTCCTGCTGCCGCGTTTTCATGGATAGCCAGCAACGAATCATTCATGCATAACGTAGACTGGATCAATACGCTGAAGTTACGTGCGTCTTATGGCAAAACCGGTAATGAAGCTATATCTCCTTATCAAACAATAACCCAGGATGGTACGGTAAAATATCCTTTTGAAGGCACAGCTGTAGTAGGCACATTAAACCAGACCCGTTTAGGCAACCCCAATTTGCATTGGGAATCCACAGCGGGTATTAACGTGGGTATTGATTTCGGTATATTGAAAGACAGGATCAACGGCTCTATCGACTTATATAAAACCACTACCACAGGCGAAATATTGCTTGAAAGCTTACCTGCAATATCAGGTTATTCAAACGTGTACGAAAACATTGGGAAAGTTGGTAACAAAGGTATCGACATCACGCTGAATACCCGAAATATTAATGGTAAAGATTTCAGATGGGAATCAACGATCGTTTTTAATGCAAATAAAAATCAGATCATCGACCTGTATGGTAACAAACAAAGCGACCTGGGTAACCGCTGGTTCATTGGCCAGCCGATAAGTGTGATCTATGATTATAAAAAGATCGGCGTTTGGCAAACGAGCGAAGCCGCACAGGCAAAAACGTTTGGCGCCAAACCGGGTGATCTGAAATTTGCCGACCTGAATGGCGACGGCCATATTACCCCTGCCGATATGGAAATTCAAGGTCAGACAACTCCGAAATGGACTGGTGGTTTAACCAATACCTTCCATTATAAAAATGTAAGCTTAAGCATATTTATACAAACCGCGCAGGGTATGATGCGTAATAATGCCGATTTAAACTATGCTGACGAATCAGGCCGAAGGAATACACCGCAGGCAATCGGCTACTGGACGCCTTCAAACAATAGCAATACCTGGCAATCGCTGGCCTACACCAACCCGCTTGGTTATGGTTACCCGGTTAATGCAAGCTATACCCGTATAAAGGATGTAACCTTAAGCTATGTGTTTTCAAAAAATATTACTGATAAACTCGGTCTCGGCGGACTGACCGTTTATGCGAGCGGCCGCAACCTATATACTTTTACCAAGTGGATAGGCTGGGATCCTGAACAAACGTATTACCCAAGAGGTACAGGCGGCTATACGCCAGATGGTACCTACCTGTCATCAGATTCAAACTACCCTTTGACTCGTGATTTCATATTCGGCGTAAACGTTTCATTAAAATAATATTTAAACACCTTAGAGATGAAAAAATATTCAAAGATATTACCAGTTGCATTGCTGCTAACGCTTGCATCTGTATCCTGTAAGAAAAACTATCTTTCGGAGCACCCTTATTCTACATATAACCCTCAAACATTAACCGACTCCCTTGGGGTTCAAGCCTCAATCGTTGGTTTATATAACTATCAATCGGGTATACTTGCCTATTCCGGGGCACAGGGCTGGCCGTGTGTGTGGCAGGTGGGTACTGACGTAGCCAACTCAACAGCCAATCAGCAGGGTATCGAAATACCTTACTATAACTATGGCACGCTTACCTCAACAGACGGCGCAGCTTCATTTACCTGGGCACGTGAGTACCGGCTGATTGAAAATGCCAACGCGATTATCGATGCTGTGGAAAACCCTGCAAATACCAGTTTCGGTTCAAAGGGCAAAGCATTGGCTGATGCTGAAGCTAAATTTTTCAGGGCTTATGCCTATGAAACATTGGCAGTGTGTTTTGGCGGTGTGCCACTGGTAGTGCATGCAACCACAACGCCTCAAAACAACTATACCCGCGCAACAGTGGATCAGGTAAATGCCCAGTTGGTTGCTGATCTTACTTATGCTGCCCAAAATCTCCCTGATGTGGGTTCGATAGGTTCAAAAACGAATGCTGCCGGTTATCAGGCAGGCAGAGCCAACAAATATATGGCCATGCAACTGTTGGCAGAAGTATATATCCGCATGAAGCAGTATACACTGGCTGAGCAGGAATGCAACGCTATTATCAATAGCGGTCAGTTCCATCTTGTCTCGTCACGTTTTGGTGTAAAAACCGCTTTGCCGGGCGATTATTTCTCAGATATCTTCCAGTACGGCAACGAAAGGCGCTCACAAAACAATCCGGAAGTTATTTGGGCATTGGAACAGGAAAATCCTAATACAGTTCCAGGCGGCAATGTGGACGCCGCACAGCAACGCCGTTGCTTTGGTGCCGCTTACTATAATGAAAAAGGCATGGTAATATGTGATTCACTTGGCGGACGCGGCATTGCCCGTTTACGTTTAAGCAATTGGGTATTATATGGTTTGTATCCACAGGGCGATATTCGTAACTCACAATACAATATCAGAAGACGTTATTACTATAACGACCCAACTATGCCGGCTACTTTTGGTAAGCAGATACCTTATACCGGCCCGGACACGCTGTATAAAATATGCCCGGCTACCACCAAATGGGGCGCGTTTGACCCTAACGACACCTTCGGGTATGCCATGATCAAGGATTTTATACTGATGCGTTTGGGCGAAACCTACCTGCTGTTGGCCGAAGCCCAATTAGGCGAAGGCAATACCGCTGCGGCCGCTACAACCATAAATGTGTTGCGTACAAGGGCACAAGCGCCATTGGTATCGGCACCTGACATTACGCTTGACTTTATTTTGGATGAAAGAGCGCGTGAGTTGGTGGGCGAAGAAAACCGCCGCATGACGCTGATGCGTACCGGAACCCTGGTTACCCGTGCTTTGCGCCTAAACGCTAACGACCCGGCAAAACCAATAACAGGTTTAACCAACACCAATCTTCTGATGCCTATTCCGCTGACTGAAATACAGCTCGATCCGAAACTAACACAAAACCCTGGTTACAATTAATAGATCACAAGAATATACGGCGACAAAAGCCGCCGTATATTCTATATTACTAATATTTGGTTTAGTTTAGCAGGATAAAATAACCTGAAAATAAACGCTAATGTGTATTAAAAAGAAGACCCTGATTGCGTGCGCTTTCTTTGCTATAATGGCGAACGCCCTGCATGCTCAAAAGGTAAACCATTTTAAGGCTGATAAAGCCTTGCTTAAAAAGATCGACGCTAACTTTTTAACAGCCGATGAGCAGTGCAAGGTTTTAAAAAGCAAGCTGCCGGCGGGTAAATTTCCAAGAACTTACTATGCCAATACCGACAGCCTGGAAACTACAGGTTCCGGATGGTGGTGCAGTGGTTTTTTTCCGGGTACGCTTATCAATGTTTATCGGGTTACAAAAGATACTGCTTTGTTAAATGAAGCTAACCGTGAGTTGAAGGAGCTTGCTCCCGAACAATACAACAAAACAACGCATGATCTTGGTTTTATGATGTATTGCAGCTTCGGCACGGCATACAAAGTGGAACCAAATGCACAGTACAAGCAAGTATTAATCAACAGTGCAAAGTCGCTTTCCACGCGCTTTAGCCCCGTTGTGGGCTGCATACGTTCATGGGATTCCAAAAAGTCGGATTATCTCGTCATTATTGATAATATGATGAATCTGGAGCTTTTATGCTGGGCAGGAAAAACAACGGGCGACCCGAGCTTTTACAAGATCGCCGTGAGCCATGCCAATACCACCATGAAGAACCACTTCCGGCCGGATTACAGCTCATACCATGTAGTTAACTACAATCCCGAAACTGGGGTGGTACAGCAAAAGCGTACTGCGCAAGGCTATGCTAACGAATCGGCATGGGCAAGGGGCCAGGCATGGGGCCTATACGGCTATACCATGATGTACCGCGAAACACATGATAAGAAGTACCTCAACCAGGCTGAACATATAGCTGGCTTTATCCTGAACAATCCTAACCTGCCTGCCGATAAAGTACCTTATTGGGATTACAACGTACCGGGCATCCCTAATGTACCGCGCGATGCATCGGCCGGCGCCGTTATGGCTTCGGCGTTACTGGAGCTTTGCCGGTATGCCCCAAAAGACGCCGCGTTGAAGTATTATCACACAGCCGAAACGATCTTAAAAACATTATCAGGCCCTGAATATCTTGCCGCGGCAGGTACCAATGGCGGCTTTATTTTGAAACACAGTACCGGTAACATGCCGGGGCATTCAGAGGTAGACGTTCCGTTAACTTATGCCGATTATTATTTTGTAGAAGCAATGCTGCGTTATAAAGATCTGGCATCAGCCGGAAACAGGTAGTAAACATTTAGCATTATCACACATACGAAGGATAAATGAGGAAGATATTATTAACACTAACGGCATCACTGTTCTTTATTGCTGCTATGGGCCAGGACAAGGCTACTGAAGGCTTAAATACCCGAAAACTGTGGCTGAATTACATGGATAAGGTTGCAAGACCGGTAATAGAAAATATTGCCCATGATAAGTTAAAGGAAAACATGCCCGTTATGCTTTCGGAAAAAATAGATAATAAAGAAAGCCGTAGTAAAGTAGCTTACCTTGAAGCCTTCGGGCGTACATTAAGCGGCATAGCACCCTGGTTACAGCTGGAAGGCGGCGACCCGCAGGAAGTAACACTGCGCGAACAATACCGCAAGTGGGCATTGCAGGGAATTGCCAATGCCGTAAACCCGCAAGCGAAAGATTATTTGCAATGGACAGGCGGCCAGCCGCTGGTTGATGCTTCGTATGTGGCGCTGGCGCTTATCCGTGCACCGTGGTTATGGGAACACCTTGATGCGAAGGTGCAAGGGCAGGTAAATGATGCCTTGAAGCTTACACGCAATACAGTTCCTGTGTATACTAACTGGATATTGTTCAGCGGGATGATAGAAGCCTTTTTCTGTAAATATAACCTGGGGTATGATCCGGTAAGGGTTGAGTTTGCCATACGCGAATTTACCGAGCATTGGTACGTTGGTGATGGTATGTATTCAGACGGAATGAATTTTCATTTCGACTACTACAACAGCATCGTTATACAACCCAATCTTGGCACTATACTGGATGTAGTTGATCAATCGCCTAAAAGTTATCCGCGCGAAACAAAAACCGTATTACAGATCGGCCAGCGTTATGCACAGATCCTCGAACGGCTCATCAATACTGATGGCTCCTACCCGGCAATCGGGCGCTCTATCGCGTACCGTGCAGGTTCGTTCCATCATTTGGCTTACTTGGCTTATAAAAAAGAATTGCCTGCTTCGTTAAGTCCGGCACAGGTCCGCGAGGCGTTGACTGCCGTCATCAAAAAAACACTCGAATCGCCTAAGACATTTAATGATCGTGGTTGGCTCAATATTGGGCTTTATGGCAGTCAGCCGGGATTGGCTGATTTCTATATCACCACAGGCAGCCTGTATATTTGTACCAATGTGTTCATTCCGCTGGGATTACCCCAAACGGATGAATTCTGGTCGGCACCACCCCAACCGTGGACAGCAGTAAAAATATGGAGCGGCCAGGATGCGGAAGCCGATCACGCTATGGATATCAGAAAATAGAGCATTTATATATTATCGGATGAAATCAATCTATAAAAACGTTGGCAAGGTACTGGGGCTTATATTATTAAGCGTGGTTTTTACGGCAAATGCACAGAACACAACACTTGCCAAGTTTACACCCGGCGCGCTTTGGCCCGACAATAATGGCGTACACATAAATGCACACGGCGGCGGTATCCTGTACCAAAAGGGTATATACTATTGGTTTGGCGAGCATAAAATTGCCGGGCCCGCCGGTAACAGGGCTATGGTTGGCGTACATTGCTATTCGTCAAAAGACCTTTATAACTGGAAGGATGAAGGAATTGCACTGGCGGTTTCAAACGATACCACCAGCGATATTGCAAAAGGTTGCATACTGGAACGCCCGAAGGTTATTTATAACAAAAAAACAAAAACCTACGTTATGTGGTTCCACCTCGAGCTTCGCGGACGGAGTTATGAAGCTGCCCGGGCAGGTGTTGCCGTGAGTAAAACGGTAACAGGTCCGTACACTTTTTTGCGAAGTTATCGCCCCAATGCCGGCTTTATGCCCTATTATCTGCCCGGAACGCCAGATAGCGCAAAAATCAATTGCAATCATCCGGTTGGTAAAAGTGAGCGTTTCTTTTGCAGGGACCTTCCCGGCGGACAAATGGCCCGCGACATGAATGTTTTTGTTGACGACGATGGTAAGGCTTATCACATATTCTCATCAGAAGAAAACTTCACGCTGGATATAGCCGAGCTTAATGATAGTTACACAGGCCATACCGGCAAATTTGTACGGGTATACGCCGGGCACCAAACAGAAGCGCCGGCCATATTTAAACACAATGGCATTTATTACCTGATCGGTTCGGGCACTACCGGCTGGGCGCCAAATGCCGCGCGATGGTTTTCGGCGAAATCAATATGGGGGCCGTGGACCTATCATGGTAATCCCTGCGTTGGCGATGGCTCAAATATTACGTTCGGAGGGCAAAGCACCTATGTGTTGCCTGTAGCCGGTAAAAAAGACGCCTTCATTTTTATAGCCGATAAGTGGGCTCCGCAAAACGCCATCGACGGGCGGTACTTATGGCTGCCTATAATGTTTAATGGCGATAATATTGAAATTAAATGGTTCGATAACTGGAATCTTAACATATTCAGATAAGTGCTATCAGCGCACTAAATCATTCATAATCATATAATTAAACTATGATAAAGAAATACTTGACCCTGCTCTTTGCAGTGGGGGTTACTATGCTATTGCACAGTAATTCTGTTGCACAAACCAAACATACCTTTACTTTAGGCGATTCGACATTTATGTTGGATGGTAAACCGTTCCAGATTATCAGCGGCGAAATGCATTACCCTCGCATACCCCGCGAAGCGTGGCGCGCCCGCATGAAAATGGCCAAAGCCATGGGCCTCAATACCATCGGGACTTACGTTTTCTGGAACCTGCACGAACCACAAAAAGGCAAATTCGACTTTAACGGGAATAATGACATTGCCGAATTTGTAAAAATAGCACGTGAAGAGGGTTTATGGGTGATACTACGTCCCAGCCCATATATATGCGCCGAATGGGAGTTTGGCGGCTATCCCTACTGGCTCCAAAATGAAAAAGGGTTGATAGTACGCAGTAAAGAACCGCAGTATTTAAAAGAATACAAGGCTTACATTAATGAGGTTGGCAAACGCCTTGCACCATTACAGATCAATCATGGTGGTAATATTCTTATGGTGCAGATAGAAAATGAGTACGGCTCGTACGGAAACGACAGAGCATATATGACTATCAATCAGCAGTTATTCCGGGATGCAGGCTTTGACGGCTTACTTTATACGTGCGATCCGGCACCCGCCGTGTCTAAGGGCCATCTACCTGGTTTATTGCCAGGTGTAAACGGGCTGGATAACCCTACGAAGGTTAAACGTATTGTTAATGCCAACCATGAAGGTAAAGGGCCTTATTTTGTTTCGGAATGGTATCCGGCCTGGTTCGATTGGTGGGGAGCACCTCATCATACTATTGCTGCGAAATTATACGCCGGTAAGCTTGATACGCTGTTAGGTGCGGGCATTTCGGTTAATATGTATATGTTTCATGGCGGCACTACACGCGGTTTTATGAATGGTGCAAATTTTAAAGACATAAGCCCTTACGAGCCACAGGTGAGCAGTTATGACTACGATGCCCCGCTGGATGAAGCCGGTAATCCTACACCTAAATATCTTGCCTTTAGGGCTGCTATTGCCAGGCATCTTCCGGAGGGAACAAATCTCCCATCGGTACCGTCTGCCAAGCCAGCTATCGCTATACCCAATATAAGGCTAACTAACGCGGAAAACGTAAACAAAATATTGCCAAAACCAGTGGTAAATAGCAAACCTTTAACATTTGAAGATCTGCACCAGGCTTACGGTTTTGTATTATATCGCACCACCTTGCAAGGTGGTGCGAAAGGCATCCTTAAACTCGATAAATTGCGCGATTATGCTATTATCATGCTCAACGGCAAAACCATCGGCGCGCTCGACAGACGTTTAAACCAGGATTCCATTACTATTACCCTACCCAAGGGCCGCGTGCTTCTTGATATTATGGTAGAAAACCTTGGCCGCATTAATTTTGGTAAATATATGCTCGATAACAAACAAGGCATCACGCAAGGCGTATTCTTTAATGGAAGGGAACTACTGAACTGGAAAATGTTCGGGCTTCCATTCAGCAATATTGCATCGGTGCCATTTACTGCCAAAAGTTTTAACACCAACTCGCCTGTTATTCGCAAAGGCTATTTCAATCTAACCAAAATAGCCGACACCTACCTGGATATGCGTGACTGGGGCAAAGGCGTGGTTTGGGTTAACGGACATAACTTAGGCCGGTACTGGAGCATCGGCCCGCAGCAAACCATCTATGTACCTGCCGAATGGTTGAAAAAGAAGAACGAAATAGTGATATTGGAATTATTAAAGCCGCAACAGGATCACATATCGGCTATCGATAAACCGATCCTTAATCAATTACAATAACTATCTGCTATGAAAAACAGATCATTCATTATCGCGTGTATTCTTGCCATATTTTGCCAAATGGTGTATGCCCAATCCGTGCAAAATGATACGGCAGGCGGTTATAAACTTGTATGGGCCGATGAATTCAATAACGAAGGGCCGCCTGATTCTGCCAACTGGCGCTTTGAGAACGGTTTTGTACGTAACCACGAATTGCAGTGGTATCAGCAGCAAAATGCCTATTGTCATAATGGTGTGCTGATTATTGAGGCGCAACGTGTACATATTCCCAATCCAAACTACATTGCGCAAAGCAGTAACTGGAAAACCAGCCGCGAATACATACAATATACCTCAGCTAGTATAAATACGCGGAATCTGCATAGCTGGAAATACGGGCGAATGATTATGCGTGCACGCATTGATACCAACGCGGGATTATGGCCCGCTTTTTGGGCATTGGGCAACAACGGTGCCTGGCCATCTAACGGCGAAATAGACATTATGGAATACTACCGCGGCAAACTGCTCGCTAATATTGCCTGCGGAACATCAAAACCGGCATCGCCTAAATGGTATAGCATTGCCACACCGATAGGTGCGTTTAAACAGCCCGACTGGAGCCACAAATTCCATATATGGCGAATGGACTGGACCGCCGAAAGCATCAGCCTGTATGTAGATGATCAATTGCTGAACAAGGTGTTGTTAAAAGACCTCGTTAACCGCGACGGCTCCGATATCAATCCCTTTACAAAACCACAATATCTGCTACTCAACATGGCTATTGGCGGCGATAACGGAGGCGATCCTTCATCAACAACATTCCCTAAGCGCTTTGAAGTGGATTATGTGCGGGTATACCAGCAATAAAATATTCCTATTTCATCCTTACTGAACGGCATTAACGGTAATCACAACACTTGGGCGACCGGCATCCACAATAGGATTAAACCCAATCTTCATCAGGAAATCGCCTGAATATACACTTTGCGAACTGATGGCTGATTCCCTTCCGGGGTAAAGATTTATCTCTGTTAGCTTGTATCGCTTTGCTGGGTCGATGCCTTTTAGCTTGATAGGGGTTTTCTGCCCCTGGTCGTAACGGTAATTGACAAGGTAATTGAACATTACGGCTGATGCTTTTGCCGAATCGACATACATCACGGACGCCACATTACTCTTCCGCGGGTCTGACAGGCGGTACTGTTGGCCATGCCATATTATCTGCTTCAAGCCATCGTATGTTTGTATGGCACTTTTGCAGAATTGCAGGTCAGTAGCGCTCAGCTTACTCACAGGGATGTCAAAACCCAGTTTGCCCATCATGGCCACATCCACGCGGAACTTCAGCGGCTCTTTACCCCAATTGGTTACGTGGTTAGCGCTGGCCATTGCCGGGTAGAAGTAAGAATACTCCCATTGAATGAAAACACGTTCTATCGGGTCGGTATTATCACTTGGCCAGTATTCGGTAAAGTATTGCAGGGCATTGTAATCCACCCTGCCGCCACCGCCCGAACATAGCATCATCGGTACATCCGGGTATTTTTGTCTCACGCGTTTTAATACGTTATATAGTCCTTCTACATAATCCACATAAAACTGCGACTGATCATGTTTCAGGTACGCCGAATAAGCGTTATAAATCACCGCATTACAATCCCATTTAATGTAAGCCAGCTTAGGGTCTTTTATAAACAGCGAATCTATTATATGGTATACAAAATCCTGCACGGCAGGGTTGGCCAGGTCTAATTCAAGTTGGTTCCTGAAGTAATATTCTTCCCGGTTGGGTTGTTTTACTACCCAATCCGGATGTTTATGGTAAAGTTCGCTTTTAGGGTTTACCATTTCCGGTTCTACCCATATCCCGAATTTTACGCCGGTATTATCCGCCGCCTGTGCAATGGCTGCAATACCGTTGGGTAGTTTTTCCCGGTTTTCCTGCCAGTCGCCCAATCCGGCATGGTCGTCATTTCTGGGGTATTTGTTACCAAACCAGCCGTCATCAAGTAAAAACAGATCAACGCCCAATTCTTTGGTGTTTTTCAGCAGTTCGCGCAGCTTATCTTCATTAAAACTAAAATAAGTCGACTCCCAGTTGTTCAGTAGCGTAAGCCTTGTGCCTTTTCCATCCCGCAGTTTATAATTACGCGCCCAGGTTTGCAGATCACGGCTGGCTTCTCCTTTTCCTTCGGTGGCATAGGTATAAACAAATGGCGGCGTTTCGAATACTTTACCTGGTTTCAGATGATAAGCCGATGCATAATTGTTAATACCCGGAATGATGCGCAGGTTATTTTGCGGGTCTACCTCAAAGTCTTCGCGAAAATTGCCGCTCCACTCCATTGCGCCGAATAAAACTTTGCCTTCATCCTCCCCTGCCGGCCTATCCAGCGACACCATGAAAACCGATGGCATATACAGGTTGGCGCGGGTACCCAGTTTGCTGTCGAGCGTTTTAATACCATGGGTCAGCTGGGTTTCTTCCGGCTGCATTTCTTTTGCCCACTCGCCATGATATTCCCTGAGCCAATAACTGCCCGCCTTTAAATAAAGATTGGCCGAAGCGAATTTTTGCAGTACAATATCTCCTTTTTCATGATGAACAATGGTTGCCCACTGCTCTATTACATTTTCGTTGTAATAAGACTTATAATTGAGCGTGACCTCAATGGGATAAACCGGATCTTTTAAACGAACGGACAGGAGTTCGACATCCGGCGATATTTTGGTTACCGTGTGGCTTACATATTGCAAATCAAGCGACTGGTTGCCGTCGGCATGGGTTACGGTAATAGCAGGCTCCAATAAATTTCTCGACCCGGAGGGCGTATAGGCAGAGTTGTACATCCCCGTATAATCGTCAACAGGCGCTGCTTGTGATAGCATTTTATATTCAGACCGGTTATTGAGCTTTATACCGAGATAAGTATTTTGCAGGTGCTTTTGTGCGTCGGCCTGTAGCACCAGAGCCGTTTTTGAAGTTTCTATAGTAATAACGGTATCCTGGGCCATTATGCTTCCGCCTGCAAAAAGCAAGCTCATTAATACGGATACGCTCAACAGATTTTTTTGGGTTCTCTTCATTTTATAATTTGGGTTATGCACCCTTAAGGCTTTTTATCCTTTGGTTAGCGGCATAAATATAAAAAGTGTTTTCTTTTAAATGTCAGCCAAACAGTAAAAAATATATTCTGCACGTCGCTTATATCAATGAAATGGCAATGCATTGTCAAAACACGTATTTAATACCGCTTAATCACGTATTTTATACACAAACCCCAAAAGCCTAACCCTGTTAAAATTTATAGAAGAGATTACTTGGAGCCATTTACTCAATACACATAAATTAAAGACTATGGAAACGCAGGCAGCAGTGCAAAACTCAAAGCTTAAAGAGTTCTTTATTGATCAGTTGGAAGATCTTTATTGGGCTGAAAAAAAACTGGTAAAAACATTACCGAAGATGGAAGAAGCGGCAACTTCGCAGCAATTGAAAGATGCCTTTGCAACTCATTGCAATGAAACACAAAACCATGTAAGCCGCCTGGAGCAGATCTTCGGGATGATCGGCGAGGAGGTAGATTCGAGCAAATGCCCTGCTATGGCTGGTATTGTAGACGAAGGCGAAGATATTATTGACGATACCGAAGAAGGCAGTGCGCAACGCGATGTTGGGCTGATTTTTGCAGGGCAGAAAGCCGAGCATTACGAGATAGCCACTTATGGCGGTATGGTAACTTTAGCCAAAACACTTGGTTATGACGATGCAGCAAATCTCCTTTCGCAAACCCTCTCCGAAGAAAAGCAGGCAGATGAACTGCTGACCAGTATTGCCCAAAACGACATTAATTACCAGGCAGCCGGCGAACCTATGGAATAAAGCGGCCTAATAATTAGTTTTATTGTTAGTATAGTTGAGGCGGCCGGTATTTTACCGGTCGCCTTTTATTTGGAGAGAAGTTATTGCATGTTAAGATGCCATCTGCAGCAATCCGTTCAGCAACGCGTATTTCACCAGCTCCGGAGTGTTTTTTACGCCGGTTTTATTGATGAGCGACTGACGGTGCCCCTCCACGGTACGTTTGCTGGTAAAAAGCTTATCGGCTATTTGCATATTGGTAAAGCCATCGGCAAGCAGGTTAAGTATTTCTGCTTCACGGCGCGAAATATCTATCGGGTTATTAATGTGCGTTAAATGCGGAATGTTTTTTGACATGCGCTGACGCAGCTTCGCTGTCATCCCGGTACAAATAAAATCCTTCCCCTGGCTCACCTTTCTGATGCCGTAGGCCAATTCGTCACAATCCGTCTCTTTTAGCAGATAACCTTTTACGCCCGCCTCAAAGGCTTGCGACAGGTAACGGTCATCTGTTTCCATAGTCAGTATTTTTAGGTCAGGGTAGCGTTCCAGTAACGTTTGTGCGAGTGTTACTCCGCATGTATCGCCAAGATGCAGGTCGGCAAGTACCACATCGGCCTTTATACCGTTTTCCATTAAACGCATTGCTTCATCCCCGTCAGCTGCCATGGCAACTATATCAAGATCCTGCTCCGCATTTACCAAATGGCCAATGCCGGTGCGAACTATTCCGTGGTCTTCTATTACTAAAACATTGATCATATCAGTATAACAGGTAATAAGTAAGATACGTTTTGCATCAAACACGTATTAAAACTGCGTTAATACGAAATTTTGGTTGCAAAACTATCAATTAACAGTTTAACGAGGTTTTTGGGATTGGTCTTTTCCCCTGGGAGCGGCGAATAATAAGCTATAGTGCGATAATGAAAAAAGAAGATGTACACTATAGTAAGCAGTAACAATATAACATGCTTTTAATAAAAGCAATTAAAGCTACCGTATCGTTTTTAAAATGATGAAAACAGGTATTTGCCGCAGCAATGAAAGTATTTTTACTTATTTTCCGGTTTTCTTACTATAGCTACTAACCTGCCTTAAGTGCAGGGGTTTCCGGAACATAATGGCTATTACATGGAAATAATTTATATGGTTTCCATTAGCTTTTTGGGTGCGGTTTTTGGCAGCGGGATTATAACTTTTACGCTTGTACCAGATTTGTCTGAATACATATCCAGCTGTCCGTTAAGCAATTTTACCTTGTTGCGCATAGAAGCCAGGCCGATACCCGGTTTCTTTGTTTCGGGAACTGCTATGCCGCGCCCATTGTCTGCCACTATAATAACTACCTGTTGTTGGCTTATGTTTACCATTGTGGATGCTTTTTCCGCTTGCGCGTGTTTAATCACGTTGGTCATCAGTTCCTGTATAATACGGTATATGGCCAGTTCCAGGTACTTTTCCAGGCGGCTATGGTAGCCTTTAATATGGCATTTAAAATCAATACTATCCTGTAATTGCTCACAGATATCTTCAATGGCTGTTTTTAAACCATACTCTTCCAATGTTGCCGGCATTAGCTCGTGCGATATACGGCGGCTCTCGGTTATGGCATCAGTAAGCAGGCGGCTGGTATAGCGCTTGCCTTCTTCAAATTCAGACCGGTGCGTTTCATGCGAAAGCGCGGCGAGCGTGATCTTGATACCGTATAATAACTGCCCCAACCCATTATGCAGGCTTTCCGATATACGTTTACGTTCTTCTTCCAATGTCTCAGTTGATGCACGTACTATCTCGAGTTGTTGCTCCTCTTCCAGCTTGTGTACCCTTTCTTCGGCCTGTTTGCGCACCGTAATATCATCGGTGGTCATGATCACGCCATCGTTCATCTTCACTGTCGCCTGGCGAAACCAGCCATCAAACTGTTCATAATTATAAAAGCGTTCCTGAGTTTGCGGCAGGCCCGTTTCAATAGCTTGTTTCATCTGATGGAAAATACCGGTATGAACAACCGCCGGATTTTGCTGTAACAGATACCTGCCGGTCATTTCGCCATATTTATCGGCAAAAGGTTTATTAACAAACAGCCATTTAAAATCGACGATCTTGCCATCGGTATCCCTTACCGCTTCAAATACCTGAATAAAGCTAAACGCACTATCAATAATGGTTTGCAATAGTTCCTTGTTTTCCTTTAGCTCGGTGGTACGGGTGTGTACCTCCGCTTCCAGCTTAATACGGCATTGTATTTCCGCTTCGTGTAATGAGGCTTCAGCATGTTTTCGTTCGTTAATATCGGTAGCAAACACCACAATAGTACCATCTCCCAGATCACGTACGGCAATAAGCATCCATGAGCGGCTGCCATCCTTAAAAAAACATTCTTTTTCATAAGGGGGCATATTACCGGCAACATGCAGCTGATCTGCCAGTTTCTCGCATGACGGCAGCCATTCAGGGGGCGTCATGCTGCGCCAGCTTATATCGCCTGATGCGATATCTTTCTTCGTCCAGCCCGTAGTTTCGGTAAATGTTTTATTGGCATCTATAAGTATTCCGTCAAAATTAAAAAACAGCACGCAAACAGCGCCCGTTTCAATAATCATGCGGTTTCGGGCCTCGCTTTGCCGCAAGGCCTGGTTAGTGCGTGTAAGCTCAGCCAATTCATTATAATGCGAGCTGGTTATAGCTCCTCCTTGTGAAAACTTCATAGGTATATTGATTATTGAAAAAAGGAGATTAAAAGAATCAGGTGAGAAAAAAGCAAGAAAAATACTACGGGGAAACGTAAAGATAATTAATATTAGCAATGTTGCAGGCCCATCAGCCATTTTGCGTAGAAATACGCTCTATTATGCTGGCTATGATCTCGGTTTTATAACGCTTTATGCCTTCTGCATCTGTAAAAGCATGGGTTGATAAGCGCCCCTGAATAAATAATACGTCATTCTCCGTGATGCCTTGATTCTCCCGGGATGAATTCTGCTCGTATGCGCAAATCTGATGTACCTCCTCATGCACGAAAGGTCCTGTTGCACCCTGTATCTTTTCTTCGGTAATAAGCGCAAAATGCAGCCAGTGGTTTTTGCCTGCCTTATGCAAACGGATAGCGCCCGATACGCGCCCCACCAGTATTACACGGTTTACCCCGGCCTTATCCTTTCCCATCCGTTAGCAGATTGATCCCGCCAACAAGTTCATCCAAATCAAATGGCTTTGATATAAATTTATTGCACTGATAATAGCCAAGCGAGTTTATCACTCTTGGGTAGGCTGAAAGTATAACAACCGGCAGGTTGTGCGTATGTTCATTTTTTTTTATCTGGCTGCATATCTCCCCACCATTGATTCCGTTTAAAAGGTAATCAATCAGCAGTATATCCGGGCGGTATTGTTCCAGCACCGGAAAGATATTCTCGGTAGCCGAAATGGTTTGTACCTCAAAACCCTCATACGTCAATGCTTCCTGCATTACGTCCAGCACGTCCTTATCATCGTCTAGTATCAGGATACGTTTACACATTGCACTTTTTCTTTTCAGGCATTTCCAATACGGCTGTGAGGTATTTCAATATCAGCGATGTATCAACCTGTACCAGCACGAGGGTTTTCCCCGGGCCACCAGCCAGGCGGGCAGGCTCGCCGTCTATTGTAAAAAGCGCATCGTAACCGTTGTTGATAATTTGCAGAGACGGGCGCCGGCGCACCGGCGTGAGCATGATCAGCTCCTCTCCTTCCCTTACACTATCACAGGTAGTCCTCGACAGGCAGTACTGGTATCCCCGCCTTGACAGAAATGTAAGCAGTTGTGGTGTGAGTACGAGTTCCATTCCGTTAATAGTTTGTGGCAATTCAAAACTATTAGGAATAATTTCATCCCACTGCGTATAAATTCACAAAACGGCTTCGCCTTTTACGCAATTTTTAATTTATAAGACAAAATTATAGCAAGGGTTTAATCTCTATTTAATCAGATTGTGCGTGAAGGCAAAATTTATCAGGGCCGCTGTATTACGTGTGCCGGTTTTGTTCATTAATTGCTGTCTGTAGCCTTCAACCGTGCGTTTGCTGGTAAACAGCTTGTCGGCCATTTCCTGGTTGGTATGCCCTTCGGCAATAAGATGCAGCACTTCGATGTCGCGTTCAGAAAGCTGCAGATCTGATGAGAGATCATCAGTCATCAGGTCGGGCGTTTTAATCAGCCGGCGTAATAAACGCATACTCACTTCTGCGCAAACATACTCTCCGCCTGCGTATACATGCTGAATGGCAAAAACCAGTTCCTCGCCTGCCGCGTTTTTAAGCAAATATGCCGAAGCACCCGCCCTAAACGCTTTCACAATAAACTTCTCGCTATCCAGCATGCTTAATACAATTACCTTGATGTGCGGAACCGTTTGCTTCAATTCTCCAATCAGTTCAATGCCATTCATGCCGGGCATGTGTATGTCGCTAATAACAAGCTCGGCGCTTATGCCTTGTTTAAGCAGTTCAAGCACCTCCTCGCCACTGCTTGCTTCGCCGGCAATAATAATATCTGGTTGTTGTTCCAGCAACATACGGATGCCACTCCGTACAACAAGGTGGTCTTCGGCCAATATAACCCGCATTTTATTTGGTTCCTGTTTGGATGTCATTTTTGCGTTTTATTATTGAATAAATAAATAAGTTGCAAAGTGTTTGTTTTAAGAAATATTTGAAAGCATGTTTTCATATTGGCAATATTTGAAGAAAATCAATTTTACGTATTTTTCATTATTATTTCGCGTATTACGCCGGCCATACCTTTATACTGCCACAATAATGGTTAATACCCATGGTAAATTAAACCTATTAAATAACCTGCGTTTTATACCTGTTTAAAATTAGGTATTTGCATCCTCTTTTTATAGTATTTATCCCCAAACCCATTAGCTGGCCACTGGTTAAACTAAAAACAGATAATGATGGAGACAACAACGGATATATTGACGGAAAAAGCCGCCTTAATCAGAAAATGGTGCCTTATACCAACAACAATTGCCGGCTCGGGCCACCCTACTTCCTGTCTTTCAGCGGCAGATATCTGTACGGTATTATTTGACCGCTTTTTCAGGTACGACCTTGATGAACCACTAAACTTAAATAACGACCGGATTGTATTTTCAAAAGGGCACGCTGCCCCGCTGCTTTATGCCCTTTTCGGGATGGCAGGCGCATACCCGCTGGAAGACCTGAAAACCTTACGGCAATATGGCAGCCCGTTTGAAGGCCACCCTACGCCAAATTTTCCTTATGCTGATGCCGCTACGGGCTCGCTGGGGCAAGGTTTATCAGTAGGCGCAGGACTGGCGCTGGCAGCAAGAAGGGAACACCGGGACAACAAAATATTTGTACTGCTGGGCGATGGCGAACTTGCCGAAGGCCAGGTTTGGGAAGCGGCCGATTTTGCAGGTTACTATCAGTTAGATAACCTGATTGCAATTGCGGATGTAAACCGGCTGGCACAAAGCGGCGAAACGATGTTCGGGCACGATGTACAGGCTTACGCCCAACGCTTTGCCGCGTTTGGCTTTAAAGCCTTAACCATTGACGGGCACGATTTGGACCAGATTGGCCAGGTGCTGAATGAGGCGGTAAACCAACCGTCGGGCCAGCCGGTAGCGATTATTGCCTGTACCATTAAAGGTAAGGGCGTATCTTTTGTTGAAGATAAAGATGGCTGGCACGGCAAAGTGCTAAATGACGAACAATTGCAAAAAGCACTGGCTGAAATAGATGCCGACGACGACAGTTTGCGGTTTGAACTACCCAAACCGGAAAGATGCGTTCTGCCGGAAACACCGCACACGCAGGTAAGCGGGTTGCCGGAAATCGATCCGAAAAAAGAATATGCTACCCGTGAAACTTTTGGTGAAGCGCTGGTAAAAGTGGGTGAAAAAAACAATGCTGTTTATGTACTGGATGGCGATGTTAAAAATTCAACCTTTACCGAAAAATTCATGAAGGCGTTCCCTGACCGGTTTGTGGAATGTTTTATAGCCGAGCAGAATATGGTTTCTGTAGCCGTTGGCTTGTCAAGATTAGGTAAAGTGCCGTTAGTTGCCACGTTCGGAGCCTTTCTTTCCCGCGCAGCAGATCAGGAAAGAATGGCAAGAGTGTCTGATGCTAACATTAAGTTTGTTGGTTCGCACGTGGGGGTTTCCATCGGCGAAGACGGGCCCTCGCAAATGGCACTGGAAGACATTGCCTATTTTGGCGCATGGCCCGACACCGTGATCCTGCAACCTGCCGACGCGGTTTCGGCAGCTAAACTCACCGCTAACATGATTGAGCACCGGGGCATGACCTACATGCGAACTTTACGACCTAAAACGCCGGTAATTTATCAGTTTGATGAGGAATTTCCGATAGGCGGCTGCAAAGTGCTGCGCCGGTCTGACAAAGACTGCCTTACTATTTTAGCTACGGGTATCACCGTACCGGAAGCAATAAAAGCAGCTGATTCGTTAAGGCACCATGCTATGCCCGTACGGGTTATTGATGTTTATTCCATAAATCCGCTGGATAAAGCCACTTTATTAAGCTGCCTGGAAGAAACAGTGGAACCTATACTAATCACGGTAGAAGATCATTTCCTGCATGGCGGAATGGGCGACTTTGTATTGGCTGCATTGGCCGATTACGAGAAACCGCATAAGGTAATTAAGCTTGGGGTTGGCAAGATTGCGCGCTCAGGCAAGTCGGAAGAACTGCTTGACCACGCCGGCATCAGCGCCTGCCGCATTGTTACACGTGTAAAATCCTTACTATTATGAGTACCTATTTGCAAAAGGGCCAAAAGGTGATTACACCTGATGGCCCCGGGTTAATAGAAGAAGTTTACGGCGAAAAAATAGTGGTAAAACTGGATAATGGTGAATGTAAAGAATACCAGGATGGGGACATAGTGGATGATTCAAACGCGGGTTGAGTTTTGTAGTGCAGATGCAATTCTGATGTAAGAATTGATGCTTGAAGATCATATCAGGGCCATTGCCGGAAGAATGCACGATCCAACCCCAACCATAAACATTCGATAAAAGAGGCATTTAAATATTATTTGGTCAACGATTCCTCATTTAATTCATAACCATGAAAAGATCGGTCATAACTCTATTTGTACTATTGCTGGCCGCTACAACCGTAATGGCAAATCCCCCAACAATGCGACAGGATACTGTGCACAAACACAAACCAAAGGATACCGTAAATAAACAATGGCATTCCAGGCATAAGGACACAACCAGGCAAAAAACGCCTCTCCCACCTAAAAGCATTAACTAATTTAATTTCCTTATCAAATTATTGCTTTTTTATTTCATTAAAGGCAACCTGTTGCTTTTCGCAGTCGTTCCTCCAATAAGGAAGAAACAAACTTTTGATTTAATTTTGCATTTCAAAACCCTAAGTCTTTCTGTTTTATATTGTTTTCTGACCGAATCACATTACGTAAAAACTAATTGTATTAGAAATGGAAAATCATTAAAACATGAAAACAACATTCTATCTGGCATTGGCGGGCATCATTTTGCTTGCCGGCTGCAACAAATCACCAGACGTTGCCCCTGTCGCAACTAATGCTAAAGCAAACATGAATATGAACCTGAACACAAGAAGCGTCGCAATGAACTCAAACCCCAATGGCGTTTCAGGAGTGACTAATGTTTATTATGACGGGCAATTATTCATGATGAACTCAAAACTTTTTACAGATCAATCGGGATCAAGTATCTTAACCAATAACAAATCAATGAATATTCTTTATGAATCAAACGGGTTTGTTACGGTAACCAATGCCATTCAAAATGATGGCTATAACGCTTTATGGCAAGAGGTAGATATTACATTTAACAGCGGGTTTACCCCTCACCAGTTTTACCGCGATGACGCTGTTGTAGCTGCTGCTTCCGGCTCGAACCCCGAGATCACGCTCGTACCCACCAACGAAATATATCGGTGTGATATCATTCAGCATACCAAAACTCAATAAGTCTTGCAATAAAGTACTTATTAGCAAACGCTTGCCTGATAAGGCAGGCGTTTTTAGCTTATTAAACTATGCTTTACCGCAAAACGTATCAGCTCGGCCGAATTGCGTACGCTGGCCTTACTGATCATGGCCTGCCGGTGCCCTTCAACAGTACGGCGGCTGGTAAATAGCTTATCCGCTATCTCCTGGTTAGTATATCCGTGTGCAATAAGGTCAAGCACTTCCCTCTCGCGCCGGGAAAAATCAATATGATTTTTTTCAAGGCCATCCTGCGCTATCTTAATTCTTTGCAACAATCTGGTCGATAGTTCTGCACTAACATATCGCTTGTCGGCAGCTACATAGTTTAGCGCGAATATCAGCTCGTCTGTACCAATATTCTTCAATAAATAACCATGCACGCCGTTTGACAGCGCACTGAGTATGTTCCTTTCATCGTCGGCTATGGTAAGAAAAACTATTTTAGCATTTCTGGCGGGCGTTTCTTTTAATTTTTCAACCAATTCGTGGCCATTCATTTGCGGCATGTTAATGTCGGCTATAATAATATCAGGTATAGTTCCCCCTTTTACCATATCTATAACCTCCACGCCATTGGCAGCCTCCCCGACAATGTCAAATCTATTGTCCTTCTCCAGAATTTTTCTAATGCCTTTCCTTATAATATTATGATCCTCGGCAAGGATTATTTTGATCATGGCTTATGGTTTTACAATAAATTTTAATTTATAATTAATAAAAACAACAAAAACGCATGCTGCCGGGTTTCAAAAATTTACCAATAACATAACATTACATACAAACAGGTATTTTCAACCGGCAAATCGCGTATTTCACTCAAAAACCCCGTTCGCTTCTGTCATGTTGTCTTAGCAGTTGATTACTCAACATTAAGTCTGCTACCCCAGGACTTAAAAATTAACACGAAAAATGATGAGAATATTCACGTGGCATATACATGGCAGTTATTTGTATTACCTATCACAGGGTGATTATAAAATATTTATACCTGTAAAAGAAGAAAAAACAGAAGGTTATTACGGCCGTGGAAAGACTTTTCCCTTCGGCGACAACGTGATTGAAATACCTGCCGACGAGGTTAAAAATTATGCGTTCGACTGTATCCTGTTTCAAACCAACAAAAACTTTCTGGTTGATCAGTTTGAAATTTTGTCAGAAGCGCAGCGAGATCTGCCAAAGATCTATCTTGAACATGACCCGCCTTACGGGCATCCTACCGACAACAAACATATTATTAACGACCCCAATATGGTATTGGTGCATGTAACGCATTTTAACAAACTAATGTGGGACAGTAACAAAACGCCAACACGAGTAATAGAGCATGGCGTAATTATGCCAGAGGTTTGTTATACAGGCGAACTGAATAAAGGTATTGTTGTGATCAATAACCTGCCATCGCGCGGGCGCTTGCTCGGCTTTGATATTTTTAAACAGGTAAAGGAACATATACCTATCGACCTGGCAGGTATGGGCACAGAAGAATGGGGCCTGGGCGAAGTATTGCACCCTCAACTGCCGGCCTTTGAGTCGCGTTACCGTTTTTTCTTTAATCCGATAAGATATACCAGTCTGGGCCTGGCCATTTGCGAAGCAATGATGATGGGAATGCCTGTTGTGGGCCTTGCCACAACGGAGCTTTCAACAGTGATCGACAATGGGTATTCTGGTTTTATTCATACCAATACAGACATATTGATGGATAAGATGCGAATGTTGCTGCGCGACAAAAACATTGCAAGAGATATTGGTGCTAACGGACGCGATGTGGCAATGGAACGCTTCAATATAAAACGCTTTGTACGCGACTGGGAAACGCTGTTTATAACAATGACAGGTAAAGAAATATACACTACAGCTACTATTTAATAGAACACATTATGAACAGGATAGCAATGATCAGCGAACATGCCTCCCCACTGTCATGTATCGGTAAGGTTGATACCGGCGGGCAGAATGTGTATGTGGACCAGATAGCCAGGCATTTGGTTACCAGGGGCTACCAGGTAGATGTTTTTACACGCCGCGATGATCCGGCAATAGCAGAAGTGGTTGATTGTATACCCGGAATGCGTGTAGTACACATTAGTGCCGGGCCCGAAAACAACATTATTAAAGAGGAAATGCTCCCGTACATGCCAGAGTTTGCAGATAATATGATGGCTTTTATCATCAAACACCAATTGCATTATCAGGTTATACACGCACATTTTTTTATGTCGGGAATGATAGCCTGCGAGTTAAAAAAACAGTTGGGTATTCCGTTTGTGATCACGTTTCATGCACTGGGCCATATACGGCGTTTGTACCAGGCCGAGCATGACAAATTCCCGGTCGAACGTACAGCGATCGAAACTCAGATAGTTAAACAGGCCGACCATATTATTGCTGAATGCCCACAAGATAAGGCAGACCTGCAAAACTATTACCAGGCCGATGCCGGTAAGATCAGCATTATTCCATGCGGCTTTAGTAAAAAGGAGTTTTATCCAATAGCCAAACGCAGCGCACGTAAATTCCTGGGATTGTCTGCCGATCAGCCTGTTTTGCTGCAATTGGGCCGCATGGTACCACGCAAAGGCATTGATAACGTGATAAGGGCCACATCTCATTTGAAAAATGCCGGGAATAATGCGATACAGTTGGTAATAGTTGGCGGCGACGAAACAAACATGGAGCAAAGCAATTGTGCGGAGTTTAACCGCTTACGCAACATTGCAAGTGAACTAAACATCAGCGACCAGCTAAAATTTGCCGGGAGGAAAGACCGCGATATGCTAAAATATTATTATG